>NZ_CEVXFV010000011.1:0-99645 GCF_982396655.1 Cellulosilyticum sp.
ACCTAGAAGAAATACTTCGACTTGGAAAAACTTAGGCTTAAATTAACGGCTATGAATAAAAAATAAAAGAGAGGCTATCGCCTAATTAATTAGATTAGTTGGGCGATAGCCTTACTTTTATACAAAAATATAAGGCAGGGGATAATCCACGTCCTATAGATTTTGAAACTTCCATTGCACCAGATGATTCTGTTCGACTCCTAAGCCGCATACTGGAGAAATTAAATTACACTAAACTATATCAGACCTACTCTAAAAAGGGAAAAAACAATATAAAAACTGAATTTATTTTATTGAAGTTTGTTATAAAAATATTTTTAAATACATTATATAGCTAAAATTCTACATTTAGTGACAAAACGTTTACTTGTTAAAAGCAAAATGATATATTCATAGTGTCTTTACTAATAAATAAAAAATAAACAGATGGAGGAACTAGAAATGGAATTAAATCAATTTGAAGTAATCGATAATGAAGTTTTAGAACAAGTAGATGGCGGTGGCATCCTTACAGCAGCAGCAACAGTAGCAGCAGTTGGTGGTGCTTTATATGTAGTATATCAATGTGGTGAAGCAGTTGGTAAATTTGCTTATAATATAAGACACTAATACAAGGGAGGAAATATATTATGGTAAATGAAAAATTTAATGAATTAGATAATGAAGAATTATGTGCAGTAGATGGTGGTAGTATAGGAATGGCTTGTTTTGTTGGGGCATGTGTTATTGCAGGGGCTATTGGTATCGTTAATGGTTATTGCGATGCCAAGAACAAATAGTTATGGAAATATTAAATACAGTTAAAGAACTGGTAAACAATAATCCTAAATTATACATAATCTTAACAGGTGCGTTATGCTTAGTTTCATTTATACTTATATATATACTAGGAACTAAAGTGGGTAAGTTTATATATTATGTATTAAATTGGGTAAATTAGAGAAAGACATATTAGGGTTTAAAGAGTATACGGATAAATAAATTTACAGAGGGAGCAAAAAAATGAATAATTTTGATGAAATGACAAACGAAGAGTTAATGGATTTAGATGGTGGTTTTGGCGTAACAATAGTTCTTGCTACACTTGGTGGCTTGGCTGCTGGGTACCTTTTAGGAAAAAATAAATAAGAAATAGAGAAAGCTTCTTCTGAGTAAAATCAGAAGGAGCTTTTTTGTTTGTAGAATTATAGTCAGAAAAATATTTTTTTATATTTTAAATATAAAAATAGTTTATAATAGTATAAACGATATACAAAGTTATTTTTATATTAAAACAAGGGTGGATAAAATATGAAAAGATACCATTGCATCAAACAATACGATATAACAGATTGTGGCGCTGCATGTTTGGCTACGATATGTAAGCAATATGGCCTTAAGACACCTATTACAAAGATTCGAGAAGTAGCAGGAACGGATACACAAGGAACTAATGGATATGGTGTCATCAAGGCAGCAGAGCAATTAGGTTTTAGTGCAAAAGGCGTAAGAGGGAATAAAGAAGCTTTTTTCAGCGAATTTCCATTGCCAGCCATAGCACATATTGTAGTAGATGGTACACTGCTACATTATGTAGTTATTCATAAGATTACAAAGAAACAAGTGATTATAGCTGATCCTGCAAAGGGGATTGTAAAGTATACACCAGAAGAATTTTTTAAAATGTGGACAGGCGTCCTTATTTTAATGGTACCTAATCAATCTTTTAAAAAGGGAAAAGAAACCAAGGGTTTATTCGAACGCTTCTTTTATCTTTTGATTCCTCAAAAGTCATTATTAATTCAAGTTTTTTTAGCATCGCTTGTTTATACTGTGTTAGGTATATTAGGTGCATTTTATATGAAAGAGCTGTTAGATAGCATTCTTCCTTATGGGTTAATGAAGACATTACATATACTTTCATTAGGCGTTATTGGATTATATCTTTTTCAAGTTATTTTAAATGGATTTCGTGCCCATTTATTATTGTATTTAAGTCAAAGGTTAGATATAGCATTATTGCTTGGTTACTATGAACATGTTTTGAAGTTGCCAATGAATTTCTTTGGCACAAGAAAAGTTGGAGAAATTATTTCACGTTTTCAAGATGCAGGACATGTAAGGGATGCCATATCAGGTGCCACATTGACAATTATGATTGATACATTAATGGTGATAGTAGGTGCTATTATTCTTTATATGCAAAATAGCTTGCTCTTTGGGATTGCATTTATTATTGCCATTTTCTATGGTGTCATTGTAATTAGCTTTAATAAAGCATTAAGAAAAGGAAATGAAAAAGAGATGGAGGATAATGCACAATTAACCTCTTATCTCGTAGAGTCTTTAAATGGTATTCAGACTGTTAAGGCATTTAATGCAGAGCGAAAAGTTAATTTAGAAACAGAGGGTAGGTTTATTAAGCTGCTTAGAAGTATATTTAAATTATCATTAACTACTAATGTACAAGTTGTATTAAAGAACTTGGTAGAATTGGTAGGTGGTATAGTTATTTTATGGGTAGGGGCTTATCAGGTTTTAAAAGGAAATATGTCTGTTGGTAGTTTGATTACATTTAACTCATTATTAGCCTATTTCCTAACCCCTATGAAGAATTTAATTAACTTACAGCCAGAACTTCAAACAGCTATGGTCGCAGCAGAACGTTTAGGTGAGATTTTAGATTTAGATTTAGAATGTGATGAAAATGAAGAAAAGCGTATTAATCCAAGTAAATTAGAGGGGAATATTTCCTTAAAAGATGTAGATTTTAGGTATGGTACTAGAAGGCTTATTCTTAAGAAGATTAATATGGAAATCAAAAAAGGTGAGCGTATTGCCTTAGTAGGTGAAAGTGGATGTGGTAAAACGACACTGGTTAAACTTTTATTAAACTTTTACCCTATTGAAAAAGGACAAATACTTATTGATGGCAATAATATCTTAGATATTAAGAAGGAAGCATTAAGAGAGCGTATTGCTTATGTACCACAAGAGACATTCTTATTTAGTGGAACTATTTTAGAAAACTTATCATTAGGTCTTGAAAATAAAAATATGGAAGAAATAGTTGAAGCAGCTAAGATGGCAAGGGCCCATGATTTCATTAATGAATTACCACTTAGATATAATACGCATCTTGAAGAAAATGGTGCCAATCTTTCAGGGGGGCAAAGACAAAGACTAGCTATTACAAGGGCAATTCTTAAAAAGCCAGATATACTCATACTTGATGAAGCTACGAGTAACCTAGACTCTATAACGGAAGCGGCTATTGAAAATACCATTAATACCTTTAGTAAGGGGATGACAACTATTATTATTGCCCATCGTTTAAGTACAATTAAGCGTTGTGATAGGGTATTCGTTATGGACAAAGGAGAGATTATTGAGCAAGGCAGTCATGAAGAACTTTTAAGTCAAGGTGGTAGATATTATAAATTATGGCAAGAACAATTACCTGCAGTGAATGAAAGTGTGGTGAAAGAAGTATGAAGCCTATTATAAAAGAATTAAGAGAAATCACAGACAGTAAGGAAATGTATGAAAGTAAGCCACAGCCTTTCATTGCGATTTTTATTTATACTATATTGGCACTTATTATTATGGCGGGCATATGGGCTTATTTTGGTGAAATGGATATTGTTTCAAAAGGAATAGGTGTTGTGCGACCTAATACACATTTAAGTAGTATACGTAGCAAAACTGCTGGAGAAATAGAGTATTGGAATTTAGAAGAAGGACAAAAGGTTCAAAAGGGAGATATATTGTTCACCGTAAATCATGATGATTTAGATATAAGTTGTATGCAGGCTAAAGAAAGTTTATTGGAATTAGAAAGGCAAGGAAATAGTCTTAAAAAACTGAAGAAGAGCGTTGAAGAAGGGAAAAATCTATTTTCTAAGGAAAATGAAAGAGAAGATTATGAACGTTACTTGAAATACGAACAAGATTTTAAGGAATTACAAAATTTAAATACTATAGAAGCTAAGAGCGATGATATTACTGCTGAGCAAACAGAAATTAATCAATCTATATATGGTGATAAAATTACACAAAGTGAGGCAGAGTATAGAGAATTAGAGGAATATAAAGCATCAATTAATGCAGAAGAAAATTTATTTAGTAATTCATCTTCAGCTAAAGCATTAGAGTTTAAGGCTTATTTATATGAAGTACAAGCATTAAGGGCTGATCGGGATGCTAAAAGAGAAGCCTATGAGTTAAATGTCTCATTAAATGAAGAAGGTTTAGTCGCCGAGCAAGAGTTAACAAATTCTAAGGTAGCATTAGAATTAGCAGAAAATGAAATTATGACACTAAAAAATAAATATCTTACAACGATAGAGAGTCAAATAGAACAAACTAAAAAGGAAATAGAAGGGTTTAAGCAAGAAGCAAGTAAGCTTAGTGTAGATCATGAATTAATAAATCAAAAGAATGAGAAACGTGAGCTATCTCTTAAAACTTATAAGACAAATTATTTAGTTGATTTATATGATCAGATTAACGAAAATGAAGTAACTTATAAAGCTCAAAAGAAAGAGTTAGAAGCCATTGAACTTAGTATTAAAAATTGTGAAGTAAGTGCACCTATTGATGGGAGTATTCATATTGTTAATCAAATGACGGTAGGAGATCTAATAGCAGTAGGGGATAATATTGCAACGATTATACCCACAGAAGATAATTTATATACTATAGAAATATTTGTGCCTAATAGCGAAATAGCAGGACTTAAGGTGGGAGACCGCATTAAGTATAAGTTTGATGCATTGCCTTATAAGGAATATGGGGAACTTGAAGGGGAGATTACTAATATTTCAACTGATGCACAGTTTAGTGAAACTTATGGTATAAGTGGTTATATAGTAGAAGGAAGTATTGTGAATCAAACAGTATATAGCTATAAGAATGAAGCAGCAGAAATTAAAGTTGGTATGACTTGTGAAGCGCATGTAATTACTGAGCAGAAAAAGATATTGTATTATTTACTTGAGAAAATTAATTTAAAGGACTAGAAAGCAGATGATTAAATAACTAGTCATTAAATAAAATATGAAAATAAATAAAGAGAGATAGTATAGAAAATAAAATGTTTCATCAATAAAATTGGTGACGTCACACTTAAAGAATGGGAAACTTCCTGGGAAATAAAGATAATGTAGGAATGCATAATAAAAACATATTTCGGTAAAAATACGTGAAGATAATAATTCACATGGAGGTATGTAATGAAGGGATATATAGAAATTTTAGATGTATTTGCAAGAGAGGTACTTGATTCTAGAGCAAATCCTACAATCGAAGTTGAAGTTGTTGTTGAAGGTGACTTTGTAGGCTCTGCCATTGTACCTTCAGGTGCTTCAACAGGTGAACGTGAAGCAATTGAATTACGTGATGAAGATCCTTCACGTTATATGGGAAAAGGTGTTACAAAGGCTGTTGATAATGTTAACAATATTATTGCTGAAGCCATTATTGGTATGAATGCCATTGACCAAGCTAAAATTGATCAGACAATGATTGATTTAGATGGCACACCTACTAAATCTAAACTTGGTGCAAATGCTATTTTAGCTGTTTCTATGGCTGTTGCAAAAGCAGCTGCTAAAGCACTTAAATTACCACTTTATCAATATTTAGGCGGCATTAATGCAAAAGTACTACCTGTACCTATGATGAACATTTTAAATGGTGGTGAACATGCAGATAACACAGTTGACCTTCAAGAATTTATGATTATGCCAGTAGGGGCACAGTCTTTCAAAGATGCACTTCAAATGTGCGTAGAAGTTTATCATACACTTAAAAAAGTGCTTAATTCAAAAGGCCTTGCAACAGGTGTAGGTGATGAAGGTGGTTTTGCACCAAATCTTGCTACAGCCGATGAAGTCCTATCACTTATTGTAGAAGCAATTGAAAAAGCAGGCTATAAACCAGGTGAACAAATGTTCATTGCTATGGATGCAGCAGCATCAGAACTTTATAATAAAGAAGATGGTAAATACTATTTCAAAGGCGAAAGTCAAATGACAGGCCAAGAAGTCGTTCGTACTTCAGAAGATATGGTAGACTACTACGAAGATTTAGTTAATAAATTCCCTATTATCTCTCTTGAAGATGGTCTTGGTGAAAATGACTGGGAAGGATGGAAACTTCTTACCGATAGACTTGGTAAACGTATTCAACTCGTTGGGGATGACTTATTTGTTACAAATACAGCAATCCTTGAAAAAGGTATTGAAGCTAAAGTGGCTAACTCAATTCTTATTAAAGTTAACCAAATTGGAACACTTACAGAAACATTTAATGCCATTGAAATGGCTAACCGCGCAGGATATACAGCAGTTGTATCACACCGTTCAGGTGAATCAGAAGATAATACAATTGCAGATATCGTAGTAGCTGTTAATGCTGGACAAATTAAAACAGGAGCACCAGCACGTTCAGACCGTGTGGCTAAATACAATCAACTTCTTCGCATTGAAGAACAACTTGAAGATATTGCTGAATTTAGAGGCAAAAAATCCTTCTTTAATTTAGAATAAAAAAAAGGCTGAGGCAAAAAGTGCCTCAGCCTTTTTAGTTGGTGGGGCAATACCGATGAGTGAGTTGAAAGGCTGAGGGGCTTTTTGTGCAGACTTTTATGGAGGATATGGTGGTTATGGGCGGACTTAAGAGTGGTGACTGTTTGGTCATTTTGCTAGGAGGAAATAGTGTAATTGAGATAATAGTGTGAAAAATGTTAATTGTATGATTATGGGAAGTGTTATATAATGACTTTAGAATGAAAAATTATAAATGAGGAGGATATAAGATGAGTGAGGAGAATAAGATGGATACTACTGAGAAGGTAGTTGGGGATAAAAAAGTAGAAGATGAAGTGAAGACAGCTACAGAGGAAACAAGTGCAACTGCTGAGCGTGATATGATGGATGGCGGATTTGCAGTTGTTGATAGAGAAAGGCTTATTGCTGAGGAAACGAAGGTGAAGATACCTTGGTATAAAAACCTTGCAAATTTATTTGTGGCACCTAGTAAGACCATGGAAGAAACAATTGAAGCAGATCCTATTAAAGGAACTGGTTTAGGAATGTTTTGGAGTATCGTCTTTGCGATTATTTGTACTTTAATAACCTTTACAAATCCTTTACAAAAAGAATTCTTGTATGACACACTTCGAAAAGCAGGAACTGCAGAAGAAAAAATTGGGCAAGTATATCAGCTACAAATGATTAGTGGTAGTATTGGCGTGATTATAGGCGTTATTTTTGCAGCATTTATTATGGCATTAGGTTTACAAATTATACGTGCAATTTGTAGGGATAAAGGAAGTTTTAAAAAGCTCTTTATCATTTCATTATTTTCATGCGTTGTTGCATATGCTTTAAATAGTATTGATGCTGCGCTTCAATTAGTGGTTGGAACAAAAACAACTGTATTAGGAATGGGTTCATTTTTAGGAGCAGAAGCAGTAACAAATAGCATTTTACTTCAAACTTTAGCTTCTACAATTTCAGTAGCCAATATTTGGAGCGCTATTGTATTAATTGTAGGATATAAGGTAATGACACATAAGAGTATGACCAAAGCTGTAGTGGTTGTATTGATTTATGAGCTCATAGGAGTAGCAATTACATATGGTTCACTTATGCTTTCACAATCTGCAATGCAGATGATGGGATAGTTGCTTTTTGTGACCATTTCTGATATGATTAGATAAGATGTACACAATAAGGTTTCAAGGAGGCTTTATATAATGGAGATACTAAAACTCGTAATAACAATTTTATTTGTTATTGCAGCTCTCGCCATTATTGTTGTTGTCTTATTGCAAGAAGGTAAGTCAGCTGGTTTAGGTTCTTTAAGTGGGGCAACTGGTAATAACGACAGCTATTGGGAGAAAAACAAAAAGAACTCATTAGAAGGTAAATTTGAAAGATGGACAAAGATTACTGCAGGTATGTTCGTAGTTTTTGCACTTGTTTTAATGTTACTTAATTCTAATGGTACTGTGGCTAAAGTAGAAGCACCTGCATCTGATGCGGCAACAGAAAGTACTACTACAACAGATGGTACTACAACAGAAGCAACAGAAGGCGCTGAAACTACACCGGAAGCTACAACAGACGGTACTGCAGAAGCTACTGATCAAGCAGCGGATGAGACAAACGCAAATAATGCAGAGGCAACAGACGGTGCACAAGCACAAGATGCTGCAAATGCCAATAGCACTAACTAATAAAAAGTAAACACTTTGCCAAGGTAAGTAGGCTACGTATGTTAGCAGATTACTTACAATTGGGTGAGGTGTTTTTTTTTATTCAGTTAACTTTTGTCAATAAATCTATACTTGAATATAATAATTGTAAGGAGTATGTTATAATAAATTTAATTAACATTTAAGTTTATTGAATATACGAAAGCTACATGATTTATCTAGGGGTTTTTTGAGCATACTTAAAAGTGTAGTAAGCCTAGAAGATAGGCGATATTCAAAAGCAGTAATCAAAATGGCAACATTTAAGCCTATCTTATAGAGAAAAGAGATGAGAAGATGAAAAAATCAAAAAAGCAATATAACAAAAATGGTAAAGATCATAGAAAAGGCAATGACAGTAGAAATAACCGTCGTAAGATGGATGTCATGCATGTAGAACCAAGAGCCGCTAAAGTAGAACGTACTTATGCTTCAGAAGAAGAAAGAAAACAAATTGAACAAAGAAAAAATGTCTTAGTGGAACTTGTTAAAAATCCAAATTATGCACCACTTAAAATTAAAGAACTAATGATGGTACTTCAGGTTCCACCTTCAGACCGCCAACTTTTAGAAGAACTTCTAGGTGAACTGATTTCAGAAGGTAAACTTATTCGTACAAAACGTGGTAAGTTTGCAAGACCACAAACTTACAATCTTCTAGCAGGAACATTCCAAGGTCATCCAAAAGGATTTGGTTTCCTCATTTTAGATGAAGATGAAAAAGATGTATTTATTCCAGCGTCAGGTGTAAATGGGGCGCTTCACAAAGATCGTGTTCTTTGTCGTATTACAAGACCAGCTACAGCAGAAAAACGTGCGGAAGCAGAAGTTATTGAAATTCTAGAAAGAGGACCAGAAAGCTTAGTAGGCACATATCAAGAAAGTGAAAACTTCGGTTTCGTTGTGCCAGATGAACAAAAGTATGCTCGTGATATCTTTATTCCTAAGAAACTTTCAAAAGGTGCCGTAACAGGGCATAAAGTCCTTGTTCAAGTTACAGATTGGGCGGAAGAACGTCGCAACCCAGAAGGTAAAGTACTTTCTATTTTAGGTCACGTTAATGATCCAGGAGTGGATATCCTATCCATTATTTATCAATATGACTTGCCAATTGAATTCCCAGAAGAAGTTATGGCAGAAGTAGAAAATGTACCAGATGAAGTAGCAGATAGTGATAAGATTGGCCGAAGAGACCTTCGTCATATTCCTATGGTGACAATAGATGGGGAAGATGCCAAAGATTTAGATGATGCGATTTCTCTTGAAAAGCTAGAAAACGGCATGTATCGCTTAGGGGTACACATCGCGGACGTTACGCATTATGTTAAGGAAAATCACCCATTAGATAAAGAAGCTTATGAACGCGGTACAAGTGTATATCTTGTGGACCGTGTTATCCCAATGCTTCCTCATAAATTAAGCAATGGCCTTTGTTCACTCAATGCCCATGTAGACCGTCTCGCGCTTACTTGTATGATGGATATTGATAAAAATGGGCATGTACAAAGTCATGAAATTATGGAAACAGTTATTAAGATTGATGAACGTATGACCTATACAAATGTAAAGAAAATCTTAGTAGATGAAGATGCAGAGCTTATAGAACGTTACAAAGATTTTGTACCAATGTTTAAGACAATGGAGGAGTTGGCTGCTATTTTACGTGAAAAACGTATGAAACGTGGTTCTATTGATTTTGACTTCCCAGAAACGAAGGTTATCTTAGATAAAGAAGGTCATCCAATTGAGATGAAACCATATGACCGTAACGTTGCCACACGTATTATTGAAGAGTTCATGTTAATCTGTAATGAAACCATTGCAGAAGATTACTACTGGCAAGAGAAACCTTTCGTATTCCGTAGCCATGAAGATCCGGATCCAGAGAAGATGATGGCGCTTACTGAGTTTATCAGTAACTTTGGTTATACAATGAAAGGTGTCAGCACAAAGGTTCATCCTAAAGATATGCAAAAGATTTTAGGAGAAGTAGAGGGTAGTCCAGAAGAAAACATCATCAGTCATTTATTGCTACGTTCTATGAAACAGGCACGTTATACAGCAGAATGTAATGGACATTTCGGCTTAGCAGCACGTTATTATTGTCACTTTACTTCACCGATTCGTCGTTATCCTGACCTTCAGATTCACCGTTTAATCAAGATGAATATTCATCATCAGTTAAAAGGTAAGAAAGAAGCGCAGCTTATAGAACGTATGCCAGAGGTAGCTAAACAATGTTCAACACGTGAACGTCGCGCAGAAGAGGCCGAACGTGAAACAATCAAACTTAAAAAAGTTGAATTTATGGAAGCACATATTGGCGAAATGTTTGAAGGGGTTATTACAGGTACAACTTCATGGGGCTGTTATGTAGAACTTCCAAATACGGTAGAAGGGCTTGTACATGTCAATGAAATGGCAGATGACTACTATATCTATGATGAAAATGGTCATCAATGGATTGGTGAGCATAATAAGCAAATTTATCGTTTAGGTGATCGCGTATTTGTTCAAGTACTCAAAACAGATACAATGACAAGAAGTATTGACTTCAGATTTGTAACAGAAGAAGAGTATAAAAAGGGTGATAGTGTTTATGAATCAGCTTCAGAAGAATATGAAGAAGAAGACTTGGCACCAGAAGAACTTGCACGTTATGAATCTATTTTAAACAGCATTGAGAAATAAAGACTGAAAAGGTCAGGTAATGAAAGGTTGCCTGACCTTTTTTGCGTTAATCTTCCTAGTTTTACAGATTGAATATTTGAGCAAATTATGGTGTAATTGAGGGAGTACAGAGAAAAAGAATAAAAATAGACATAAGGAGTAGGGGATTTAGCGTGAAGTTTATAAATAAAGTTGTAAAGATGATGATTTTTCTTACCTTGATGTTAGGGTGCGTAGGAATACTTTTACCTAAGGGAAATGAAAAATTTCAGGAGATTGAAAGTTTATTTACGAATATGGGGATTTTCCAGAAGCCTTTAGAAGGGGAAGTGGTGAGTGAGGCCTTGGGAATACCTTATAGCGTCGATACACTGCCAATATCTAATAAGAGACCAGGTAATAAGCGAAAGATTAAGTATATTGTGGTTCATAATACGGCCAATGAAAATAGCACCGCGCAAAATGAGAGGGATTATTTAAGTAATCCCAACAATACAGCAAGTACATCTTGGAATATTGTAGTGGATGATGCGGAAATCATAGAAGCAATTCCAGTAACGGAAGTGGCCTTTCATGCAGGAAATGGTTTAGGCAATCAATATGGTATAGGGATTGAAATATGTGAATCAGGGGATATAAAGCAGGCAGAAGAACATGCGATACGGCTTATTGCTTATTTGATGAAAACGTATAATATTCCTATTGAAAATGTAAAAACGCATAAAGATTTTAGTGGCAAGGAATGTCCAAGACAGATTTTAGGACATTGGGATACATTTAAGCAGCAGGTGGAAGAAGCTTACAAGAAGCTGTAATATTGTTCCGCTCTAAGGCTATGGCAGATTACCATGGTTCTCCTATTGCATGAAGAAGAGGGAGTTTATAAAATAGAGCAATATGAAGGAGAGGAATAATGATGACATTACGTAGGTATATGAATTATTTATTATTGATGTTAATTGTATTATGTATCATTTATTTAAAGGCAATATAGACATATTTTTATACAGATAAAGGGCAAAACGTCTATTGCAAGTATAAAGAGCGGGTGATACAGTAAGAATGTATAATTTAGAAAATAACAAAGGATTGTTTTAGGGGGAGACAAAATGGATTGTATGATGAGGTTATTACAAAGATTAATACTTATCATAGGAATGGTTACATTAGGAACATATGCATTAGTTGAAAAGGCAGGAAATAAGATAACAATGATAGGTATATTTTATAGCATCATGTTTTTTATACTTGCCTTTATTTTAGTGCATCGATTCTTGAAAGTTTTAAAGAAAAAGTTACATATGAGTGAGCCGCTATTCTTTAAAATTTTAAAAATAGGAACCATTTGCTTAGGGCTTATTAGTGTTGTACAGCTTTTAGGTGCCTTGATTCGTGTCGACCAGGAAAGTCTATGGTTTACTTTTATTTGTATGGGAGAAATGTATGCTTTAGCCAATACATATAATAAACGAATGATTGAAAGTAGATAAAGTTGCATTATATTAGATGAACACACTAATTGTTTGGATATTAAAAAAGAAGTATATGACGTAAAGTCTTAAAAGGGTATAAAAAGTTGTTACACTAGCATAAAGTTAGGGTAGCAACTTTTTTTGTTAGGCTGTATATAGGTGTGAAATAGATAGAGCTATCAGGTGTTTGTTAGAGAATCGTTAATAATCTAACAAATTTTGCTATTTAAAAATAAAATTTTTTAGTTGATAATAATTATCCGAGGTAGTATATTATATCTAGATTCGTACAAACTAATCGTGAGAAGTTAGCTATATAAGTTTAGTATATAAAAAAATAGATCTCACACAGGAGGCAGAAAAATGAAAGTTATCGTTATCGGCTGTACACATGCAGGAACAGCTGCAATTGTAAATACAAAAGCACTTCATAAAGATGCAGAAGTAACAGTATATGAGAGAAATAATAATATCTCATTCTTATCATGTGGTATTGCACTTAATGTAGGTGGGGTAATTCCTACAACAGAAAGCTTATTCTATAACTCACCAGCAGGGCTTGCTGAGCTTGGTGTTGTTACAAAAATGGAGCATGATGTAACGAATATTGACTTCCAAAACAAACAAGTTGAGGTTAAAGATTTAACAACAGGTGAAAGTTTTACAGACAGCTATGATAAACTGATTTTAACAATGGGGTCATGGCCAATTATCCCACCAATTCCAGGGATTGAATCAGAAAACATTGAGCTTTGTAAAAACTATAATCATGCACAAAGAATCATTGCAAAAGCAAAAGAAGCAAGTAAAGTAGTTGTAGTAGGTGCAGGTTACATTGGTGTAGAACTTGCTGAAGCTTTTGAAATGAAAGGAAAAGATATTACACTTATTGATGCAGAACCACGTATCATGAGCAAATATCTTGATAAAACATTTACAGATAAGGCAGAAGAAGCTTTCACATCACATGGCATCAAACTTGCTTTAGGTGAGAAGGTACAAAACTTTGAAGCAAATGACGGTAAAGTTTGCAAAGTAGTAACAGACAAAGGGGCTTATGAAGCTGATCTTGTTGTATTATGCATCGGATTTAAACCAAATACAGCACTCGTAAAAGATAAATTAGAAACACTTCCAAGCGGTGCCATCGTAATTGATGATTACATGGAAACAAGTGAAAAAGACGTTTTCGCAGCAGGAGATTGCTGTATGGTACGCTACAATCCAGCAGAAGACAAACGTTATATTCCACTTGCAACAAATGCAGTACGCATGGGAACGATTATTGCACATAATTTAGTTGAGAAAAAATTAAAATACATGGGGACACAAGGGACATCAGGTATTAAAATTTATGACTTAAATATTGCTTCAACAGGTATGACAGAAGATGTGGCACGTGCAACAACATCTATGAATATTGCATCAAGCGAAATCACAGAAAATCATAGACCAGAATTCATGCTTACATTTGACCCTGTAACATTAAAAATTGTATATGATGCAGAGAGCAGACGTATCGTAGGTGGTCAAATTGTATCTAAATATGATTTAACAGAAATGATGAATACACTTTCAGTAGTGATTCAAAATAAAATGACAGTAGAAGAATTAGCACTTACAGACTTCTTCTTCCAACCACATTTCAACAAACCTTGGGGACTTCTTAACCAAGTAGCGTTAAAAGCTTTACAAGCATAGCTACTTGAGAGGGCATCATGCCTTTTAGAGAGCATAGAGAGAAAGAAATATAATGAGACAATACGGAGAGGAATTAAGCAAATGAGTACAGTAGTATGTTTATGTAAAAAAATCACAGAGGAAACAATCGTAGACGCAATCAAAAATGGTGCAGATACATTAGATAAAGTAAAAGAAACAACTGGTGCAGCTACAGGCGCTTGCAGAGGCGGCAGATGTGCTAAAAAAATCCAAGAGCTTATTGAAAGCAATAAATAATTGCTAAAGGCATAAGCGTAATGCTACCTAAAGAAGTTTTTAAAACACTGCTTTTAGGTAGCGTTACGCTTAAGCATTTGTTTGAAAAATTGGATGAAAGAGGAGAGGGCATAATGAGTAATATTAATGAAGAATTAATTAAGGACCGTTTAACAAAAACATGTCCATGTAGACAAGTAACACGTCATACAATTAAAGAAGCTATTAAAAGTGGTGCAACAACACTTGAACGTGTTAAAGCGTCAACAGGGGCAATGACAGGCTGCTGTAAAGGAAGCCGTTGTAAAGGAAGTATTGAAGATCTCATTCAAAGATATAGCGATGATTTCTAAGGATTAGGTGCGTTATTAAAAATAACGTTAAACTACAAGTTTAAAGAATTATGACAACTACACACTTGCAAAAGTGAAAAAGTATGATATAATAAGGAACAGATATTTAAGGAAGGCTGTTTAAAACAGCAATTCTTTGGGTATAATTTGTGAAGGAAGGAGCACACCATGGCTAAGGATAGAACAGGCTTTAAAGTAATTGCCAACAATAAAAAAGCAAATCATGACTATTTTATCGAAGAAGTTTACGAAGCAGGTATTGTACTTGCAGGAACTGAAGTAAAATCTATTCGTCAAGGAAGCTGCTCAATCAAAGAAAGTTTTATCAAGATCAAAAACAGTGAAGCATTTATTTATAACATGCATATTAACCCATATGATCATGGTAATATCTTCAATAAAGAGCCATTACGTACACGTAAGCTTTTACTTCACAAAAAAGAGATTAATAAACTCATAGGAGAAACCACTCAAAAAGGTATGACACTTGTACCAATGAGAGTCTACATCAAAGGAAGCCTTGTAAAGGTAGAGTTTGGTCTAGCGCGTGGTAAAAAACTTCATGATAAACGTCAAGACATCGCTAAAAAAGATGTCCGTCGTGCAAATGAACGTGAGTTTAAAATCAAAAATATCTAACTGCCAGATAGTCGACTGGCCGTTAAACCAAACACAGACCTTATTAGAAATAAGAGAATGCCTTGCGTAGCGTTTGGCACTTATTTCAGCAAAATGAGCGTTTTTAATAAAACACCGTTTTGTTTATGATAAGGGGGTGCACTGGTTTCGACGGGGGTCACATCTACTGGGGCAGCCATCCGTAGAACGCCGGAGTCTACGTTAAAAGCTGGCACTTAAAATAAACGCTAACGACAATTTAGCAATCGCTGCCTAATATTGGCATGCAGTCCGCCTAGGTCTTCCGCAACCTAGATCCGGGCTTCGACTTGCGGACCCTTCACCTGCCAAAGCTTTGAGGCAACGTGAATACTATGAAGCTACTGAAATCTAAAGCCTGTCTTTGGGCGTTAGATGGAGGGAATGTTAAAACAAAGAATATGATGGTAGAGACCACGCTATATGGGCTTTCGGACAGGAGTTCGATTCTCCTCACCTCCATGAACTAAACCCTCGAACTTAGAGAAATCTAGGTTCGGGGGTTTTTGTGATTTTATGAGAAATTAAAAAAATACACAGGAGTGCTCTGCTTTAGAGTGCTTTTTTTTGTGCAAGTTAACTTAATTGGGATAAAAGAATTATTATGTATCATATTACAACTATAAGGAGTTGTTAACTTCTTAAAAAAGTGATAAAATTTTATAATATAAATATTATTTACAAAATAATAGACAATTGGAGGAGGAGAAGTGAATAGACGTGCGTATATTGTAGGAAATGCAAATTATGAAAGGATAAATAGTTTAAAAAATACCTTAAATGATGTTGATAAAATGGATAAAGTATTAAAAAGTGCACAATTTGATACACATACATTTAAGGACTTAAGTCGATATGAATTAGAAGACTGTATAAACAAATTTACTTTTGATTTATTTGGAATAGATACAGCACTTTTTTATTATGCCGGGCATGGAATAGAGCATAATGGTAGAAATTATTTGATTCCCTGTGATGCAAAGATTGATTATGATAACATAGAAGAAATGGGAGTTGATATTTCTGATTTTCTGCTTAAGTTTGCGAAGGAAAAAGATTTTACATGTATTATTATCTTAGATTGTTGTAGGGAGTTTTTAGATAATAGTAGAGGGGTACATAGTGAGAATAAGTTGACAGCATTTAATGCACCACAAGGAACATTCATTGCATATGCTACTTCACCTGGTAAAAAAGCAAGTGATGGAGATGGGAAAAATGGACTGTATACAGAATGCCTGTGTAATCATTTGTTAGAAGAAGGGGTAAAGATTGAAGATATTTTTAAAAAAGTGCGTAGAGAGGTTATTGATGCAAGTAATTGTACACAGATTCCATGGGAATATTCCTCACTAATTGGTGAGTTTTATTTTGTAGAATCGGAACAAAAGATAAAAGAATTAATGAATGAGCATGACTGTTTTTCATTAGTTGATAGTCTATGTGCTAATCATAGCAGCTATGAAACTATTGAAAAAGAGATATATTGTTTTTGGGATTCTATGCATTATAAGTTAAAAGAATGTTTTACACAGTTAGGCTTAAAATCTAAACAAGAGTTTTTGAATTATTTATTAGACTATATTGATGAGAGTTTTATTATGAGGTGATTAAAATATGATGAAAAGTAGTCAGAAGAATAAAGATATTAATATTGCAGTTATCGGAAAGTCAGCTGCTGGAAAATCAGCATTTATTAAATCCTTTAGTAATTTTCCTGACTTAATTAATTCTGAAGGGACAGGTCAAACTACACGTTCATATGCAGAGTATAGATTTTTGGTTAGAGAGGAAAATGTTATTCCTCAGGTGAACGTAAAACTAATGACAAAAGAAGAATTTGTAAGTGTTAAATGTTCACAGGCATTTAGAAAAATAAAAAAAATGAGCCAAGAACAAAAAATAAGCTTTGAATGGCTGAATGAACAATACAATGATGATAGTTATAAAGAAGAAATCGATACTATTATTATCCATGCAGATGATTTTTTTAATATTGATGAATTGAGCTTCTTAGATAATAATGTATGTGTTGAAAAATTGAATGATTTATATAATGAATTTGTAGATATTTTAAATTCGTTTTATACTCAAGATAGTAGTATAAAATATAATTGTTTTTCTAAAGAAGCTCAAAAAAATGTACTTATGATTATGAATAGGTATTATAGTAAAGAGTACACACAAGAATATCCTGAAGATGATATAGAATCTAGAGAAGAATCAGCTTTTGAAAACTTATTAAGAGTAATGTATGAAGAAATGTATGAAATAATTATTTCTACAATAAAAAAGGTGTATATTAATACACCTATTTTATCAGAAAAAAATAATATACTATATTTTGATTTTGAAATATCATCTGAGTACAGTGAAATTTTAGGATTATTTTTGAAGGTTGTAAAAGAAGAGGAAAGTGAAGTAAAAAAATCATTTACAGGTATAGTATCAAAAGTAAAGATTATAAGTAGAATTGCAGATGCATATTTGGAGGTCTTAAAACATTCAGATATACGCAGTATTATTTTAGTAGATACATATGGACTTGACCATGATAAAATCTTAGATGATACAGTATTGAAAGAGCGTTATAATAGGATATTTAATGTTGATTATCCTGATATAACAACAGTATTTTTTATTGAGGCATTACATCAGGGGGCTTCAAATGATTTCATTAATTCTATAAAAGTTTTATATTCTCAAAGACCTGATATAATGACATATATTATTGGTACATATATAGATGAGCATTCAC
This sequence comes from Cellulosilyticum sp., assembly GCF_982396655.1. NCBI lineage: Bacteria > Bacillati > Bacillota > Clostridia > Lachnospirales > Cellulosilyticaceae > Cellulosilyticum > Cellulosilyticum sp. Next base: position 18,091 of record NZ_CEVXFV010000011.1, read on the forward strand.
CAAATATACTTGATAAAAATAGAGAATGGTTGTTATCAGAAGACAAATATATAGATGGTGTACAAATACCAGAATTAAATGGAAAAGCAATAGATTTTATTTATAAAAAGGTTGACATTTTAAATACATTAAAGAAAAATAATGTTTATCCGACTCTAGCTAAAAAGCGTATTGAAGTTATGAGAAAGAGATTTGGAGTTTTTTGTGGCAAGATATTAGAGGAATCTGAACAAAGGGATTTATTTAAAGAGATTAATGCAATAACAATAGGTTCTATTTTTAATTCGATAGTAGATAGAGAGCATTTAGGTGATGGATATATAGATATCAACAAAATATTAAGTACAATTGATAAGAGTGAAAGTATTGATAAAATTTTAAGATACATGATTGGTAAGATTACAGAAAGGTTTTCATATATATATGGTGTTGCAGGTCCTAGGACCAAGTGGCGTATTAGAACAAATCTTGAAAAATATAAATTAGGGTTTACAGGAAATACATTAGATGCAACATGGTTTAGGGTATTTAATGATGCCTATAATGAAAGTTTTACTAAGCAGATAAAATTAGATGGAAAATTTACTTGTTTATCAGATGAGTTTGGATGTGCTGGAAATGAGAAGATTGCATTTGATGAGTTATTAAATACTTATTTTCCATTGTTATTTGCTAGAAAATGTGAAAATGGGAATAACTTAAGTTTATGGCAACATGAATTATCGTGTATTCAGTGTTCAGAAGAAAAAGAATTTAATCCTGGATGTTTATGGGGAATTATAATAAATGCAATAGGAAAAAGTGAATTTAATAATAGATATAGATATGATACAGTTGCAAGTTGGTTATGTAACATGCATAATCTAAAATCAAAGGTTAATGACCAATTTTATATGAAGCTAAAAGAATTATTTATTGAGAATATGAAGGAAAAGTTTGTTCCTTTATGTAGAGAGCATAATGCTAGAATAGCAGGGAAAAGAGTAAAAAAAGAAAAAAATGATTATGTTAATGCAAAAGCTAAGATTATTGAAGAATATATAACCAAATATGATAATCAAGTTGATAAAGGAGAGTTTCTAGCATTAATGAATAGGTAGTGTCTATAAAATTAGGAAATATAGTCAAAATAGATGTTGATATTATCCACGGTAATAAAAAAGCGTAATAATATAAATAAGAAAGATATATTATTAATCTGAAAGCTACAATCTAAGATGATTAGGTTGTAGCTTTTATTATTTTAGGAGGTGACAAAATGGAGATAGAGAAATCTACTATAACAACAGAGGTACATTATTCAGAAGATAGACATCATAGGTATTTACTATATAAGGAATGGGATAGCTCATTAAAGAAAGCAACTATTATTATGCTAAATCCAGCAATAGCAAATGCGGTAACAATGGATTTAACTACTATGTATATCATTAATAACATTTCAAAGTTAGGTTATGGAAGCGTGGAGATAGTGAATATCTTCTCAAAGCTTAATGAGGAGATTAATAGTGATATTAAGATAGAACTATTAACAGATGAAACCAATGATAAGATGATACTTGCTAGTGTAGCAAGAACAGATACAGTTATTGTTGCAGTTGGTAAGGGTGGAGAAACTAATAAGCAGATAAAGATAAGGGTAGAACAGTTGATGGAGCTTATTAAAGAGTATGAGAATAAGTTATATGAAATCTGTGATGAGAAAGGTAGATACGGTTGGCACCCTTTAGCTCCATCAGTAAGAAGTGGCTTTAAGTTATTAAAGATGGGTAAACCAAAAGAACAAAATAAAGTAGTAACAAAGCAATCTAAAAAGACAGGAAAAGAGTCTAATTAGGTTGCTTTTTAATTTGCTAAGAAGATGGAGGATATATAGATGATTAAATTAGGAAAAGTAAAAGAAATGGTTAAAATACAGGGATTAGGAAAAGATGTACAATCAAAAGTTGAAGAGCTACTTAAAATCTTAGATGGTGAATATGGTGAAGATAGAGATGTAGATAAAGATTGGGGAGGTTTCATTGCTATTATTGAGGAAGAGCAAGATTTTGAGATACTAAAAAAACACTATTATTTAGATGTAGCAGTTGCGGAACCGGAATGGTCAATGGAAATTAATGAGTTATGGGAAGAACATCTTTTTGTAATGAATAGTGAGTATAGCATTGTAGTAGTAGGTACAAAAGATAAGCTTAGAGTAATAAGAGGAGAATAAGATGTTTAATAATAGTAGATATGTAACAGCAGGAGTAATGGCAGAGGTTCCAGTAGAGCAGCAACTATTAATGTGGAGTATCATTGATAAATTTTTAGAGTCAGGTAAAGAGGTAGATTACCTACAAGTTATGGAGTTATCAATTCATGCAGATAAGAGCGGAAGAAAGGAGCAAGTAATTAAGCATAGGCAAGAAGTGCCAAGTTATCAACAGGAGTACATAGCAATAGTAGAGAATCCGATTGAAGAGCAGTTATTTATTATTGATGATGGACAAAGTACCATGCTACTAGCCAGTGAGTACTAGTAGTGTGGTACTTAAGAGGAGCCTTTTAGATAAGGCTTCTTTTTTTTGAATTAGTTTAAGTTTGAAATAGATATTATAGTTATGATGGAATATTATATGCAATAATAATTCCTTATAAGGAACATAGGAACACATATAGGTTCATTTAAAGATAAAAGGATAGAAAACAGTAAAATAAATACGTAGATGTAGATGTTTACATTTATGTATACATAAAGTTAAGGAGAATGAAATATGAGTTATGGATATGGCAGTAGAAGAAAGAGAAGAGACAACCCTATTTTTTTTCCTAATCAGACAATAGAGAGTGATGAAGTGTATGGAATAGAATGGGGATATGATGAAAGGAATCATGCAGAAATACAAGAAGGGGAAGAAGAAATAGAGGGCAGTGAGGAAGAAGAAGGAATCTTTATTGATGGAGTTCGAATTCGAACAGATAGAATACATACTACATCTAATAAGCCAAAGCTGGTAAGATATACTACATATTTAGAGGAACCAATATTGAATGTGCTAAAGATATTAAAGAAAAATAATAAGGTATGCGTTAGTACAATTATAAATAAAGCAATAAAAGAGTATCTTAAAGAAAGTTAAAATTAATAATAATTAATAAAAACTAATATTAATTATTATTAATTAATAGAGAGTGTGTTTGAGATAAAAACATAAAAATCCCGAATTCCCGTTAAGATTAGAAATAGAGTATATGAAAATGCAGATTAATTAAACTTTAATATAATCTATTTAGTTCTAAAATGACGGGAATTCGGGATTTTATAAATAGTGAGTTGTTCTTTTTAAATACTTTAATATAAGCTTGTATATTCTGTCTGATAGTTATACTATGTAAATGACTAGACATAATAAAGGAGTTAGGACAGAATATGGAAATAGTTTTTTTATCTGATGTATTATCTGAAATAGTAACACAAGGATTACAAGATGATAGCTTAAATCGAGCAATAGGTGAACAGAGAGCTAAATTAAGAAAGGCATATCATATATTTGACATTGAATTAGATACATTTAAGGTTAAGGGTAAGTATCATATTAATAAGCAATATGCTAACGATATAAAGTGGATTGTCTATTACACTAGCAATTATAGTAATAGAGATATTGATATAAGAGAAAATATGGGAATTATAAAGGAATCAATGGAAGCATTCTTAAATAGAGAGTTTCAAAATGTAAGAGTTCAGGATTTAGAAAAAATAGTTGGGCATATGGTAAATAGTTTATTGGCATTTAATACAGAAAAATTAACGGATAAACAAAAGGTATACTTAAATGAAGTTATCAATGACATTTATACATTAACGAGGTTACATTATAGAAAACTGGAATATCAGGTACAAACACAATTTAATAAAGCCACACTTATGGTAGATGATAAAGTATTGGTGTATCGCTATTTAATAGAAATCATAAACAAAGTAGGAGATTTTACTAAACAAATTATAAACGATATAAGTGATTATAGAGAAGCAGAACAAATAACTACATTAGAAGAATATCAAGAGAAAGAAGCAGTAGTAACTAGGGAACGAGTGGAGTCATTAGTAGTTAATTCATCTATAGATATTTTAAAAGATATTATTGAGGAGATAGAGCAAAGTAAGCAAGAAGAGAATAAGATTGAGATAGAGACTGATGTACAAGAGTGGTTAAGAGAAATAGCTAATAATAAAGTGAGTAATTATAATCAAACTACTAGATATATAGATATGAGAAGCCGTTTAGAACATAATAAGAAGTATTTACAAGAAAAAAATAGTTATTTGAAAGAAGAAGTTAAGCGAAAACATTATACAAGCAAGAAGGTTAAAAGCATTAAACAAGAAATAAAAGAGAATGAAGCTAAGATTTTACAAATAGATACTGAGCTTAAAAGTATTAAATAATAAATCATAGTCAAAAAGGATTACTGCGTTAGGTAGTAATCCTTTTTTCATAACTGCGTATGGGAAAAATATAAAAATTTCGTTTCTCCTCAAAACTAATAGTTAGTTGTATTATTAACACATAGCTAATCAAGGCGTGCACACCTGATGAGTAGTAATTATTATATCATTGGAGGAAAGTTGATAATGAGTCAATTTAATGAAAGACAAGTAGATATGCCATATAGTTATATCTACTTGCAAGAGGATGGTATTTATAAAGAAGATGATGAGAATCAAAGTTATAAAATTGCAGATTACATGGCTATTAAAAAAGTATTTATGAATATAGATACAAATGATGTTATTGCAGAAGTTGAGTATAATGCATTTAAGAAAAGACATAGGATTACTGTTCCTAGAACAGACTATATGAATCCACTTAAGCTTATTACTTATGCAGGAAAAGGACTCGACTTGGTAAGAGGGAACATTGAAGATGTTGTTAGACATTTTAGAAATCAAGAAGAAGTAGCAGAGATAGAATACCAGCATACTAATATTGGGTTTGGTTGTTATGATGGTAAAGAAGTTTATAAGTTATACAATGCAGTGGGGGTAGAATCTACTTATTGTGGGCAGTATGATTTAGAACCTAAAGGGCATAAAGATAAGTATTTTCAAATGCTAGAAAATGAAGTCCTAGGTCATGCTCCATTAGAGCTGGTACTTATAATGGCTTTATCAGCAGTTATTATTGGATATGTGGGTGAAGAGTTAAGTTTAGATACATTAATTATTCATCTAAAAGGGAATTCATCAACAGGAAAAACAACAGCAGTTAGATTGGGCATATCTGCTTTTGGATATGCTGATACAAAAAGAAATGGATTAGTTAGCACATACAATGCAACATCTAATGCCTTGATAGGGCAATTAAAAGGAATTAAAGGTGTACCGTTTGTGTTTGATGAGTTATCTATGGCTCAAGAAAATGATTTAACAAGTGTCATTTATACTATAGCCAACGGAACAGATAAGGCAAGACTAAATGCAAATGCAGAACTACAAACGAAAGGAAATTGGCATACAGCAGTCTTTTCAACTGGTGAAAAAAGTTTGATTGGTTCCGCTAAGAAAAACGTAGGTATTCAGAATAGGGTCATAGAAATTGACGATGTTGTATTTACAAAGGATGCAAGTAATGCAATGCGTATTAGTAGTACTATTCAACAGAATTATGGTTTTTTAGCCTATAATTTTGCAAGGTATGTTCTTTCTATAGGAAAGCATGAATGTATGTCAAAGTATAACACTAATTACGAAGAAGTCTTAAAAATCTTTAATGAGAATCATATTGTAGACTCCTTTACAGAAAGAAGAGCTAAAAGTTTTGCAGCAATTGTAACTACAGGCAAATTGGCAGAGCAAGTTTTAGGAAAACAGTTTAATTGGACAGAGATATGGCAGATGCTTCTATCAATAGAAAAGAAAGCATTATATAGACGTAGCTTTGACAAAGTGGCTATTGAACAGATTAAGCAGTACATTAATATCAACATTGGTAAATTTGCTAGAGATAGTAAATGTACAGGCAGTACTTACTGGGGGAAAATCATTGATAAAGGTGACCATATGGAAGTACAGATGTTACTTAATAAGTTTGAAATGATGTTAAAAGAACAAGGATTTGAGGACGCCCAAGTAGTACTTAAAGAATTAAAACAAGGTGGATATTTAAACTGTGAAAAAGATAGGTACACACGCTATCGAAAGACAGAAGCTGGATTTAAGGCAGAAGTATATGTCATAAAGATATTAAAATAATTGGACTAGAGAGGAAGAAATTATAATGATGAATTATACAGTAGCAAAGGAATTACAAGAATTACAAATGAATAACTTTTTTTCAGATATGGAGGAAGCTATGGAGATTTATAGAGAGATGCAAGAAGATGAGTACAGAGCAAGTCAACAAATTCAAACAGGGACTATATTTGATGTGAGTATTAAGCTTGACCCACAAGCAGAGTCACAAAAAATTTATATAGATGGTGAGCATCAGTGCTTATTAATTTATCAAGTAACTGTATCAATACCTAAAAGTGATAATGACACTAAGAACCAAATTAATATTGATAGTATAAAAAAGGTACTGGAACAAGAAGGAACTATCAGGGAAATTAGTACGAATGATTGTGATATTCAGTTTATGTTACATAGAGGTGGAAGTGATTATTATAGTAAAATAAAAGAACTTTTTGAGTTAAGAGATGAAATGATTGATTTATTAAACCCTACATTACAATGTTTAGAGGTAAAAAAATGTAGTATAGAATTTTATGTAGATGCATATTAGAATCACTAAGCAAAAAGTAGATTGTTCACTTGAGTCTAGGGTGGCTTAGGCTCAAGTGATTTTTATATCAAATAGCGTTAATGTAGCAAAATAAAAGATAGGAGTTAATCAGATGAAAGTAGTAGTTACAAGGGAAAAATTATATGCTCATAGTTATGATAAATCTACATTAGAGGATATTGAAGTTATAGCAGAACATAGAGTGTTAGCAGATATTTGTTATACCTTATTTAAGGAAGCAGATATGACATTATCTATGTTAGGAGAAAAGCATGAGCATAGTGTAAATTAGTAAGTTTTGAAACTTATATTATATCTATGATGGCAGTTAATGAAGCATTAAAGGAGGAAATATATATGGGAATAACTAAAGTGAGTAAAGGAAGATTAGCATTTTATGCAAGGTTTTCAAGTGATAATCAGAGAGATGAATCAATTGATGCTCAAATTAGAATTATGGAAGAGTATGCTAGGAGAAATGGTCCTTGGGAAGTGGTAGAATCGTATGTTGATAGAGCTAAATCAGCTACAACTGATAAAAGACCAGCTTTTCAGCAGATGATAGAAGATGCCGAAAAAGGCAAGTTTGATGCAATATTGGTACATAAACTAGATAGATTTGCGAGAGATAAGTATTCAAGTGCAGTTTATAAACATAGATTAAAAAAATGTGGTGTTAGATTAATTAGTGTTACAGAGAACCTAGATGGAAGTCCGGAATCTGTAATGTTAGAATCAGTATTAGAAGGAATGGCACGTGCGACTTGTTGCTAGACAAAACCTTAGTGTAGATTAAGGATACAAAACTAGCTTAGTTAACTGATTAAATTCAGCAACTAGAACTGTTATCATGAATAGTGGAATGATAGAGTAACGTCTTGAAACGCTATCCCAAAGTTACGACTTGCTTTCTCTTACGTGGAAAAGAGTTGGTAAGAAGCTCGTTAAAAAGGCTTAGAAATCACCCTAACGGATAATTAATTATGACGAGGCAAACCGAACCAGAGGTGGTCGAGTGATATAGGTCTAGGGTCTATAAAATATCTATGGTTAGGATGTTCCGATAGGAACTGACGAAATCAGGAAGGTACGGGTCTAAATGATTGATATTCAGAAATGGATATGGCACATACAAGTGCAGTGAGTGTGGTAGAGTAAAATTGTGCTATATGAAATTCCATCTAGTGTTATAGGCACTAGCAAGCTCACAGGCTTATACTGATAACCTAAGGATATATGTACAGATAATGATAATGGAACAAGGGAAGCCTAGAATACAGAGGGACACGACCAATGAAGTATTGATAAGGAAAGGTTAAAGGCTATAACTTATCTTAATCTAGGTGAAAGTAGTGGCATGACTGATGAAATTTTTGTAATGAGAATGGAGGAATAGCCACAAGACAGGTTTATGTACAGGATTGATAAATAAACTTGTGGGAACGCCGTATGACACTGAAAGGGTCACGTACGGTGTGGAGTGGGGGAAAGCTTAGAGATGACTTCAAAGAGCTACCTATCACTATAGTATTATTCAGCCAACTTATCTAGGGAAGTAATGAAAGGACTGATGGAAAATGCTTTAAGTGCAAAACATACAGGTGGAAAGCCTGCATTAGGATATGATGTGGGGATTGATGGAAAATACATTATTAATGAGAAGGAAGCTATTATTATAAAAACAATTTTTAAGCTATATCTTGAAGGAAAGGGATATGGTCAAATTCTTAATGTACTTCATGAAAAAGGATGGAAAACTAAAACAGGTAGACCTTTCTCAAAGTCAGCCCTATATCATCTATTGAGAAATGAAAGTTACAAAGGAGTTTATACCTTTAATAAAGATAAAAGTAGAAATAAATTTTCAAATTCACTAGCTGCTGATGCTGAGAATGAGGTGGTAAGAATTGAGGGTGGAATGCCAGCTATTATTAGTCAAGCTGATTTTGATGAAGTACAAAAGCTATTATCTTATAACAAGTTAAGTGGTGGAGCACAGAAAGCAAAAGAACCTTATTTACTAACAGGAATTGCAGTGTGCGGAGAGTGTGGAAGTCCTATGCAAGGAAACAGTCGAACTGGAGGTAATACAGATAAAATGTATAGGTCTTATAGATGTGGTTGTAAGGTAAATAAGAAGTTATGCAAGAACAAAGAGATTAGAAAAAATCTGATTGAAGAATTTGTGCTAGACCAGTTAGAACGAGTAGTACTAAATGAAAGAATGGTACCACAAATGGTGAAAGCTCTTAATGAAAAGATAGCAGAAACAAAAAGAAGCAGTAAAGCTGAAATTAAAGAGGTAGAAAAGAAGCTCAAAAAGGTAGAAGAGCAGATAGATAAGATAGTAGAAATCATAATGGAAGGTGTAGGAATCAGTAGTTTTAAAGAGAAGTTAACAAAGCTTGAAAAAGAGAAAGAGGAACTACAAGCTAGATATGATAAGTTAAACGAGATTAATACAAATCAGCAGATTCAAGAGGTAACGGAACAGGAAGTTATGGGATTAATCAAGAAAGTAAAAGAGTATGTTTTAACAAGGAACATTCCACAGTGCAAGCAGTTTATTAGGGACTATGTAAAACAAGTTAAGGTATATGAGAGCCACATTGAAGTAATATTCAATGTGGCTTTTTCTATGGGAAGATATATTGAATTTACAGAGGAAGTCAAGATAAGCAGAGAAGAACTATATAAGGAGTATAGATTACCTTTGGCAATATAAAAGTAAGGTTTAAGAGTCTGGTATTGAAAGAAAGTCCTAAAAAGTCTTAATTGTTGAAAATAATATTTTAATAATTAAGACTTTTTGATAAAATAAAGGTGATAGTTTATTTTTTTGTAGAAATGAAGTATATACCACAGATAATAAGAAGTTATTTGTGAGGCACTAAGAAAGTGGGGAAATGTATGATAGAGAAGAATAAATTAATTGAAAAGGGAATTGTAATGGAGAAGGTACCTAAAAGTTTGTATAAATATGGAAATCTTGATATAGCAAAAGAAGAAAAAATATTATCGATAGAAAAAGGAGAGATATGGCTTTCTTATGCTAAAGAATTAAATGACCCATTTGAAGGAAGAAATCTATATATAGATGTACAAAAGATGAAAGATGTAAGGTACACAGAGAAACATATAAAAGCTGCTTATGAAATTTATAGTATGATGCAAGAACATATGTTAATTGGGAGTTTTGCAAATAATAGTGACGATGATAACATGTTAATGTGGGCTCATTATGCAAATAGCCATAAGGGATATTGCTTAAAATATAAGGTGGTTAATGATGAATTCATTTATCCAATAGAGTATAGGGAGAAGAGAATAAATGGAACTATACTTATAGATAAAATATACAGAAATCATTTAGAGCAAATGCAACAAAGAAAACATATTCCTTGGGATAAAGAAACAAAGATACAACTACTTTTAAATTATCTTATAAAAGATATAGTCTGGAAATATGAAAAAGAATTTAGAGTAATAAAGAGTTTTTATCAAGATAATAGAGATGCAATGGATAAAACTCTAAGTGAAATGATTCCATATTTTTTGAATGATGATACTAGTAGTCAAAGGTTTAATGAGTTACAAGAGGAATTTGATAAAATATGTAAAGGAAGTCCGGGAAAAAATTATACTGAAAATGAGTTGGGTATGGAACTGGAAGAGATTTTGATTGGCTATAGATGTGAATATATGGATGAATTGATTGAAGTTGCGAAGAAGAGGGGAGTAAAAGTATTTAGAGTAGAACCTACAATTCATGAAGAGAAATATAGTTTAGAGAATATAGAAATAACTGGTTCTAAATAATATAATTTATTGAGTAAATTTGGGTTAGTACTATCTAAATTAATGATTCGTGAACTGTACTGAAAGTAATTCACCTCCATGAACTAAACCCACGAACTTAGGGATTACCTAGGTGCGTGGGTTTTGGTGGTTTTATGAGAAATTACTAAAAATGTAAAACTAGATATAAATTGACTAATCCTTGTATAACAGAGTAAATATGGTGTACAAGGATTTATTTTTTATATAAGGAGTGAAAATTTAATGGTGGATAGAAGTAATATACTAGAAAAATATGCAGCAAAAAATAACTCTGCATTTTTAACCCATAGAATGATAATGGAAGAAGAGGAGAGTGGTATTGAAATTAGAGAAGCATATCAAAGAGATAGAGATAGAATAATTCATTCTCGTGCATTTAGACGATTAATGCACAAAACACAAATATTTAATGCTAATAAAGGGGATCATTATAGGAATAGATTGACTCATACACTTGAAGTAAGTCAAATTGCTAGATCGATAGGTAAAGTTTTAGGGCTAAATGATGAATTAATAGAGGCAATTGCATTGGGGCACGATTTAGGACATACACCATTTGGACATATTGGCGAAAGAACATTACATAGAATAATATCAGGAAGAGAGGAGGATATATTAGTAGATGATAAGATAGGATTTAAGCATAATTTTCAAGGGATGCATGTAGTAGATAATTTGGAAACTCATAGTAATCAGCATACAGGGATGAATTTGACACTAGCAGTTCGAGAAGGAATTTTAAAACATACTAAATGTAAAATCAAGCTATTAGAGAAAACTGAACATGGTCTTCAAAAAATAACAGAAGATGTTAAATATGATCAATGTTTAAATTTAAAAGATATAGATACACAAGCTCCTTCTTGTACATTAGAAGGACAAGTAGTAGCGATTGCAGATGAAATTGCACAGTGTACACATGATTTGGAAGATGGTATTAGAGCTGGTATAGTCAAATTGAGTAGTATTTCTAAATGTGCATTAATAGAAAAAGTATGTAGGATAGCAGAGATAAAGGTTGAAGAGCTAGAGTTAACTGTAGATATTAGAAATAGTATCATAAGAAAAATGGTAGGATATTTAATCGAAGATGTTTGTAAAGAAACAAGACAACGATTAGAAAGAGAATATCCAGGGGAAAGTTATCCTAATTTTACTTGTGCAACAGATACTTTTAAAAAGGAGATAGTAGCTTTTTCAGATGAGACATTAAATGATGAGAAAGAATTAGCAGATTTAACGAGTAAATTAATTGTTATGTCTCAAGAAATTAGTCAAGCAGATTCAAAGGCAGAATACTTAATTAAAAAAATATTTAAAGCATACTATAAACATCCACAACAGTTACCGGATTATATATTAAATAGATATTTTTTCAGTAAAGGAGAAGAGTTAAATAGATCACTGTTGGAAGAAAAGATTCCAGCAATGCAAAGCGATATTATATTTTTGAGAGTGATTTGTGACCATATTGCAGGAATGACTGACCAGTTTGCAGCAAGAGAATATAAAAGATTATTTGAGCCAGAATATTTTTAATAGATGAAAGATATGTTTAGGAAAATGATAGGAAGCTAGTTTGATTTTATTATTAATATTAAATCTGGTTAGCTAAAATGTGGGGTATACAATGGATATTGAAGAGAAGATAAAAAATGCTTTGAATGATTTTTGTACTAGAAATCAGATTGAGAAGGATAAATATTTAGCAGATAATAGGCTAGCAATAGAGCAAGGCAAGGAAATTGATAGATATATTGGAGAAGATATATTAGAAAATAACTTGCGTAGTTGGATAAGTGATGTGGATGAACAAACGGCAAATAAATTATTGAAGTTATTTAGTAACTATACATATATTACTTACCGAAAAATGCAATATTTATTAAGTGATTTATCTGAAGAAATAAAAGAAGAAGTATTTAAGCAAGGCGGAAACTCTAATGAGATATTATTTATTTCAGTAGAGGCAAAGTATAAGTCTGGAGGAGATAATATTCGTTCTATCTTACAAGCAATTAATATGAATTGTATGACTAAAGACCAATATATTGCATCAGTTTCTAGAATTGATACAAGCGTAATTGATAAATATAAATACATAATATTTATAGATGATATTATAGGTACGGGATTTACTACATATACTAATATTAGAATGACATATGAGAGATTTAATAGCATAGATTGGGAAAGTAAAAAAATTATGTTGGCATGTCTTTATGCGAGAAAGCAATCAATTAACAAGGTTAAGAAATGGTGTAAAAAGGAATTAAACCTTGAGATACAAAGAGAGTTTTATAATAAGTTGTATCGTTGCTTTGAAGCAGGATATTGTTTTCTTGGGGAAGAAATGACAGCTGCTAAAGAATTAATTACTAGGTATGAAAAATTAGTAAATGAAAATCCAAAAATTGAGGAGAAAGAATATTTTTTAGGATTTAGAGAGAGTAAAGCATTGATTTCTTTTTACTATGAAACACCTAATAATACATTGTGTTCATTTTGGAAGTATTCCCAGTATGGAAGACCTATTTTCCCAAGACAGACACAGATACCGCCTAGTCGCCTATGTATAAATGATTTAAAGAAGAAAAAAGAGATGAATAGATTAAATGCGTATAATGCAGGGATGGTAATAAATGATAAAAATGTATAGTGATCTAACAATTCCAGAGATAATAATTCTAAAATCTATAAAAAGAAATAAAAGAATTGATTTTGTTGAGTTGAGCATTGAATTAGGGTTACCAGCTGGGATAATAGCAAATCTAGTTCAAGGGTTATATGATAGAGGATTTATAAAGATTCAGCAAAAAAGAATGTATCTTACAGAGAAAGTATATCATCCTTTACTTGAGGATGAAGAATGGTTTGGTAATGAACACATAAATGATAATGTAGAATTTGAGTGGGATTACTTGTATATACCTAAAAATTTTGATAATATAGAAAAGAGCAACTAGATTGAGGCGATTCGCCTCCTTGGTAAAGGGTACTAAGTTTCTGTTCCACACCAATTTATAAGCTTATAAATTGGTGTGGAACAGAAATGAAATAAATAGTAGTTGCTCTTTTATATGGAGGAAAAGATGTATAGTCATAAATATACAAGGCGTTTATTCGAAGAACTAAAAAATCTAAATGCTGGTGATGAATATATATTTAAATGTTGTAATTATGCTGAAGAATTATTGAATAAGGAACTACCAGTAATATTTGACTCTACACATTTAAATCAAATATTACGTTTAGATGATATTTCTCTTGATGATGATTATCATATTTTTTATATTGATAAGAAAAAAGGAAAGCAAAGGGAGATTAATGCACCAAGTGAAAATTTGAAGAAGAGACAAAGATGGATATTAAAAAATATTTTAGAAAAGATAAATATATCTCATAATGTTCATGGATTTATTAAAGGAAAGTCAATAGTTTCAAATGCAAAGGAACATTTAAATAAAGAATATGTATTAAATATTGATATAAAGGATTTTTTTCCATCAGTTACAAGATATAGTGTTGAGAATATATTTAGAAAAATAGGTTATTGTAATAGTGTAGCACAATTATTAGCAAGAATTTGTTGCTACAGAGGGAGCTTGCCTCAAGGAGCCCCAACTAGTCCCTATTTAGCTAATTTAGTATTTGATGAAGTCGATCAAGAGATTATTGATATAGTAAAGAATAGAGGGATTACATATACTAGATATGCAGATGATATGACGTTTTCATCTAATTATGATTTAAATACATTTAAAAAAGAGGTCTATAAATTACTTGGAAAACATAGATTTAGTCCTAACATAATGAAAACACATCAAATGAGTGGTAAAAGACGTAAGTTAGTAACAGGGTTAATAGTTGATGATAAGGTTAAAGTATGTAAAGAATATAAAAGAAAGTTAAGACAAGAGATATACTATTGCAAAAAATTTGGTGTTATTAATCATTTAATGAATTGCAACAGTAAGAAGAGTGTTAATTATAGAGAGTATTTATATGGAAAAGCATATTTTATTAAGATGGTTGAAGAAACAGTGGGAGAAAAATTTTTGGCAGATTTGGATTCTATAGATTGGTATTAATATATTTTAAAAATGTAGGTGTTAAATAGTATTTTAATAGGAATGAATGATAAGACTATGTTGTACTATACAGTGTGTAACTTATAATATTATTATTTTGAGAATTGTACATAGAGTAAATCACCTCCATGAATAAAATCCTCGAAATACTTAGGAATGGGTATTTCGGGGATTTTCGTGTTTTTAGGAGTAATTACAAAAAACGTTAATAGTAGATAAAGATGACAATATTTATGCATAAAGAATATTATTACATAAGATAATATGGAAATATTTAACAACGTGTTATATAAAAATTATTTGTATTTAATATTAAGGAATACTTGAAAATATATGGAGAAGATATGAGAGGTTTATTTAATGATCAGATGTTTAGATTAGCATGGAATCAATGCAGGCGTCATAATTACAATAACTATACTAACTTTGGGTTAATCAATGAAATATATTTTTATGATAAATATATAGATACCATTATATTAGACATAATTAATAGAATTAATAATAAGAAATATTGTTTTTCAACTAAGTATATCGTATATATTCCAAAATCTAATGGATTGGCTAGAAGAATTAGTGTTACTACTTTAGAAGACCAGCTAGTTATGCAAGTGATTTTAAATTATATTGCTAAAAAATCGGATAAAAATTTTATAAAAGCATCATATGGAAATAGATATCAATATAAAAAGGGAAAACTAAGTACGAATATTTTTAAACCATATTATGAGCAATTTAATAAATTTATAAATGCTATTATTTATAATATCGAGCAAGGATATAATTGGGTAGGAGAAACAGATATTACTGCATTCCATGATACAATTGCACATACGGAAATTGAAAATAGTTTAAAGCAATATTTAAATAATGCAGACATGCAAGATAGGTATATAAAAAAATTAATAGCCGACTTTTTAAAAACTGACGTAATAGAACATAACGAACGAAAAAAGATAATAAGAGGGATACCACAAGGGGTAGAATTAAGTAATTTCTTGGGAAATTTAGTATTGGATGAAATTGATAAAAAAATGATTCAGCTTGATAATATAGTTTATTTGAGGTATGTAGATGATATTAGGATTTTAGGTAAATCTGAAGAGAGTGTAAGAGAGGCATTAATTTATCTCCAAAAAATATTACTTTGTAGAGAACTATATATAAATAATGCAAAAACTAAAATTTATAATGTGGATTTAAGTCTAATAAATAAAGATAAGTTAAGAAGATTACAAAGGGAAAAATTATCTATTGATAAAATGAAAGAAATCCAATTTGAAGAAATAGAAGAGGATGAAGAAAAAAACTTTGATGAATTAAAAAGAATGGCAGAAAGAAGAAATTACTTAATTAAAAACTACTTAATTAAGAAAATATATAAAGAAGAAAGATATTTTCATCATATAGAAGATATTTTAGATACCAATCCTAAACATTATTATTTAGTTAAGGAAATTAGGAAGTATAGAAATAAGTTACCTAAGAATAAAATCAAGAATGTATATAATAAGTTCTTGAAAAATTCGTATGAAGTAATTAAAGCACCATTAATAGCAGATACCTTTGATTATTATAGAGACATAGAAATAGATGTAGACATTAAGAAAATAGGAGAAATACAGTCAATAAACATATTGATGCAAGAAATATCTATACAAGATATATTGAAACAATTAGTAAGGCATGTTCTAACAATGGATAAATATGCGATTAATATTGGCATGAAAGCTACAATCTGTTTATTGAAAGAAATAGAATGCTCCGATAAGTGGAAACAAAAGGTATTAGAAAAATTAATTAGCAGTGATATCATTTTTAATGATACTAATTTATTTATAGATATATTATTTGCTGACAATATAAATAATAAGAGAATATCAAGTTATATTAATGAACACTATAATTATACGCATCAAAAGTATAGCAAGAATAGTACTCATAATACAAGAGAAACTCTTTTTGATAAATTAAAAGATAAACCAATAGATTTTTCTACTATAAAAAATATCATTAAGCAGATAAGATTAGACTTACCTGAAAGTTATTGTAAAAATCCAGGTTTAATTAATCCGTATAATATTACTGTAAATATAGGTTTAGATGATAAAGTTAAAGTTAACTACTTAGAAGATGATAAGATAAATATAGAGAATAAGACACCAGAAGACTTTTTATTAATGAATGTAGGTAATAACTACAGAATAACATATATGTTAGGATTAATTTGGTTTTGTCTATTTACTAAAGAACCAATGAAAATATATAATGAGATTGTTCCGTATATTCAGTTTTCTCCTACTAAATATAAGAATAAAGCAGATATTTTTGAGGAGATGTATTTTAATTATAAAGAAAGATTTGAGTATGAATTAGAGTTAATTGCAAGTTTAACAAAGAAATCATTAGCACATAGAATAAGTATTGATAAGATATTTAATATGATAGAAAATAAAAAGGAAAATTTAGTTAAAGGGAAGAATGAGATGAAAGAAATAAATATATTACACTTATCAGATTTACATTTCGGTATGGAGCCATTTAAAGATACGGAAAATGAAATTAATTCAACCAAGGTAGCAGAGAGAGTATTAACCCTTAAATCTTTAAAGAAAAGTTTAAAAGACTTAACAGAAGAATGGAAACCACAAATACTGGTAATCTCTGGTGATATAGGTTGGAAAGGGCATGAGCAAGACTATATAGAGGCTGAAGAATGGATAACTAAATTGAGGAATGAACTGAATATAAAAGATATAGTAGTATGTCCTGGAAATCATGATGTAGATATGGATAGATCAAAATTTATGTCAAAACCTGGAAAAGCACAAGAAGCAGATGATTTTTTAGCTATTGAAAATATAGGCCAGTATAGTGAGTGTTACAAGTATTATGAAAGGTTTTGTGAAAAATTAGATATTAAATCGTATAAAGTAGGGGGGACGGAAAGTCACTTATGTGGAGAAGCAGTTGTAGCGGGGATTAGGTTTGTTATGTTGAATTCAGCTTGGTTTTCGAAAATTAAAGATGTAACAGGAACACTGTGGATGGGATTACCTCAATTAAAAGTTATGGATGCAAATAATCAATTAGCTAATGATGAAGATGGCTATTTAACAATAGGAGTAATGCATCATCCTAGTGAATGGTTAGCATATGATGAAATTCATGGTTGTGGGGGACGTAGAACGTCATATCAATATTTTGCACAAAAGACTCATTTGATTTTATCAGGACATGTACATGCTTTACCAGAGAAATCTAAAGAAGCAACAAGTGGGTCAAAGACGAGAGTAATTACCGGTGGAAGTACATATGCAGGAAATGAATACAATAATCATTGTTCAATTATTAATATTAATTTAGAAAGTAACATAATGAGGAGAGCATTAGTCGAATATAAATCTAATACAGGAGAATGGAAAATAAATTATGGATATGAAGACTCAATTAAGATAAGAGATTAGTATAGTGTAATAAAATATATACCTAACTTTAAAATAATGATGTGACAATATATGAGTATAATAAAGTTAAGTTTATTAAAAGTGATTAAGCTAAAGGTTGGAAGCACTAACTATATTGAGCTAGATTAATAATTCGTGGACTGTGCCGTCAGTAAATCACCTCCATGAACTAAACCCTCGAACTTAGAGAAATCTAGGTTCGGGGGTTTTGGAGTTTTTACTTTAAATAAAAAGCATATTAATTAGGACTATTTAAATTAGCTATGCTATTAGAGAGATATGACTAATGTTAATTAGTAAAGGAGAATTCAAAGCTTCTCTTCTCATACAGGATTAATTATATTGTGATGCCCACTATTTAATTAGCGTACATAAATTAAATTTATATAAAAATAGGTAGGGATTTTTCTTTTTTATAACATATATATAAGTGTAAAGCAACTCACAACAATCTAAATGGCAACGCTGGCGGGCTTACTTTTTAATCCGGTGGGGCGAGAATCTAACACGCTTAGGGTGAGCACTATCAAAACTTATGGCTGCGAGGATGCCTAGAAGGCTGAGTTTAGTTAGGGCGGGGTGAAGTACTTTACACAAAACTATTTTATGAGTATCAGATGGCCTTTTTAGTTATGGGTACCAGAGTGCGCTTAGTATAGCGGCTTTTCATGTAGTGAGTAAAAAGGTTGGCCTCCCCCTTTATCTGAGCTTTGAAAAATATATATTTCTAAGTGGACTTACCGGTACTTAAAGATTTATAAAGCATCGGGAGGCTATTTATAAGGGCAGTGCCTAGCTTGTGTTTAGGGAACAGGGTATTTGTATGTTTGCTAAGCGTAGGTTGTCTTTAAAGAAGGTGGGAACGCATAGAAATATATAGATGAAAAGACTTGGAAAAGAGGATGATAAATATACATTTTGAATGCATAAGCCCTCGAACTTAGGGAATCTAAGTTCGAGGGTTTATGTTTTATTTAAATCTTTTTAGTTCAACTTCGTCAAAAGGATAAGGTGAATTTATATTTTCAAAGCTTTTACAAATGATAATGCGAATAACAACTATATACCAAATAAACATAATAGCGATACCTATTAAATAATCCCAGATGTTAGCCAGATTATTGACAGTGATATAATTGCAGAAAAATATAAAAGGGCAATTAAGCCATTACTATTTAAAAAATTCGATTTAGCAAAGGATGATCCGCGTATTGATATTTTATGCGAATATTGCCTGGGTGCCATTTTATCATCAATTATTTACTGGTATGAGTATAAGCCTTTTACATCAGAAAAAATTGCTTCATTACTATATAATTTAATGACAGTCGGTATATTTTCAGTATTAGAATAAATTAAGGGAAATATTTTAAATGCCCATAGGTTAGCATATAATAGCTTTGAAAAAGTGGTGCAAGAGGAATAAGCGTATGATAGCATAAATTTATTTAAAAAAGTTCGTAAAGTTTGCAAGTAAAAACCGTAATAAAATTAGAGCATAAGGTTCTAACTTTATTACGGTTTTTTATTTTGCAATATACATAGTTACTATGAAATGACTCAATGTTCATTTTGTCACAGCCTAAGTGGTGTGGACTATGAAAGTTTCACCATTTCTTCTAATAATGCACTAGCATGTTTGGCTGCAAGTGGTAAGAATTCTTCGTAAGATAAATCTGCGCTACCATCTGCTTTGTCAGAGATTGCACGGATAATAACATATGGCACTTGATTTAAGTAAGCCACATGAGCAATAGAAGCGCCTTCCATTTCTACTGCAGAAGGTGCGAAGTGAGATTGGATGCGGTCTTTGAGCTCACCACCAGCAACGAATTGGTCTCCACTGGCAATACGGCCTTTAAAGATTGATACGCCTTCAAAGTGTAAGTTTGTAGCAGCTTGCTCAGCTAATGCCATAAGTGCTTTATCTGCTTCGAAGAAAGTTACACCAAGACGTGGAATAGCACCTAATGGATCGCCGAATACTGTTGTGTCGACGTCGTGTTGTACAGCATCAGTAGAGATAACAAGATCTCCTTGATTAATGTCTGGATGCAGTGTACCTGCTACACCAGAGTTAATGAGGCAGTCGATTTTAAAGAGTGTAATCATAAGCTGTGCACATACAGCTGCATTTACTTTGCCGATGCCTGAACGTGCAAGGATGACTTCTTTATTATGTAACATACCTTTGTAGAATGTCATACCTGCTTCAGTAACTGTTTCTTTGATGTCTAGTAATGATTTTAGGATTTCTACCTCTTCATCCATAGCACCAATAATTCCGATTGTTTGAGATAATGTTTGATTTGTTGTCATATATACATTAAGTTCCTTTACTAAATTTAATAAATAAAATACCAAGTTTGGTTATAGCACGGATTGAGGATGAAATCAAGAGATAACGCAAATGAAAGTAAGAAAAGTAGGGGGATTCTTTTAGCGTTGATGCATAAAACGGGTGAGGAGAAAGCTATATTCCGAACGATTATAATAAAAACATAAAAAATGTTCTATTTGTGTAAAGTGTACATTTGAATATAATTAATAATTAATATATTCAATGTATGGGGGTAAAAAGTAGAGTTAATTTAAGTGAAAACCTTCATGTAAATCAGTATAACGAATAGTCAGAGTTTTAAAATGTGCATTTTTACAAATGGTGTTAGGAAAATGGGCCGTTTGAGGGCTAAAAAAAATTGACAATGTGCAAAAAAGAAATAAAATAAATTATGTAAACAGGAACTGAGCAGAAAGCTAAGAGGTTACTAGAATAACTTACAAAAGGATGAGAAGTAATGTCAAAAAGATTTAGAAGTAGATCAAAATATTTAGCATTTTTACTAGCAGCTGCTGTAGGAATCGGAACATATGGTTATATAGATGTCTTTGCAAAACAAGACCAAAGTGTACAAATTAGTGTTAATCAAGTACAAGAAGAACGTACAGTAACACAAAATAATCAAAGATATTTAGAACTTTATTTTGGAATCAATGAAGTGCCAGAAGTGATTTCAGGGCAATTCTTTGAAACAGCTATGAATAAGGTTTCAGATAAAACATTTAATGAACTTTCTACAAAGGAAACAGTAAGTTATGTAGAAGCAATTAAACTTGCAGTTAAAGGGGCTAACTTTGAAGAATTAGCACTTGGATATAGTAAAGAGAAAGTTGAAGCAAAAAAACTTCCAGCAGCAATAACTGCTGAGGATGCACGTTATATAGCATGTGCTTTAGATACTGAGTTAATTGGTGAGGAAGCCTTAAGTGATATTGCACAAGAAATTAATAAGGAACAAGCGATTAACTTACTCATGGCAGTAGCAGATGCTAATGGTAAGGCACGTAACTTCCTTGGCTATACAAACGAAGAAGATATTTATGGTAGAGTATTAAAGGCTTGGAATGAAACGACTTTATTTGAAAATGAAAAGTTAGAGTCAATTGGTGAGCAAGCTGTAATGAATGGCGTTGTAACAGGATATAACTTATTAAATCGTCATTACAGTGCGAACTTTATTCCAGAGTTAACATTACGCTATGGTCATAGTACAATACTTCATGCAACACAGCTTATTGGGCTTCTTAATAGTGAAGGGATTGTTGCAAAAGTACAGTTAGAACCTAAAACATCAATCTTTGAATACTTACCTGAGTGGGGTGATGTACCACCAGCAACACCTAATTACCGTGTAGAAGTGGTAAATGAAAACTTAATGTTAGCACATTCTTTAGAATATGACTTAGTATTTGAGTTTGAAACAATGGAAGACAAAATTAGATTTAATGAAGTTGTTGAAACATATGCAAAGAAAAATGATGATAATCCAGATGGAGAGGGCTTACTGCTTGCTTCATGGTGGCAACCACTTTATGTTTCAACTGTAGAGATGGGTGAAGGTTATAAAGCTATTTATAACAATGTGATAACAGATGGTGATTATACATTAAATCCATTCTGTATAGCGGAAGATAAAGAAGAAGTACTTCAAGGATTAAAGGCGATTGATGCCTCAGTAGAAGTAAATCAAGAGAAAATATGGTGTAATGATGCCTTCTATCGCTATTTAAGTGGAGAAAGTCATCAATAAGTGTAGTTTATAACGAATGATTAGATCAATAACTAAAGACAACTTGAGGAGAAAAATCATGAAAAAGAAATTAACAGGCTTAGTATTATCAGGACTTTTAGCTATGACAACTTTAGTAGGTTGTGGTGGCAGTACAGCACCAGCAGAACAACCAGCTCAAGAAGCAAATGGCGATGGATTAAAAATTGCGATTGTAACAAGTATTACAGGTGTAGATGATGGTAACTTTAACGAAAATAACTATAATGGTATTTTAAAATTCATTGAAAATAATCCAGATGCTACTGTAAAAGCAGTTCAAGAACCATCAGGTGATACAACAGCTGCGGTACAAGCTGTAAGCGATATTGTGGCAGACTATGATGTAATCGTAACACCAGGTTTCCAATTTGCAGGTGTTTCAGAAGTAGCTAGTGAAAACCCAGATAAAAAATTCATCCTTGTAGATTCAGAGCCAGCTGCAATTGGTGACCAAACAGAATTTGATAACGTATATTCTATGTTATTTGCTGAGCAAGAAGGTGGATTCTTCGCAGGGGTAGCAGCAGCACTTGAAACAAAAACAAATAAAGTGGCTGTTGTAAACGGTATTGCTTTCCCATCAAACGTTAACTATCAATTTGGATTTGAAAGTGGTGTTAACTACGTTAATGAAGTATTTGGTAAAAATGTAGAGCTTGTAGAGCTTCCTTCTTATGCAGGAACAGATGTAACAGGTGCAAACGTTGGTGGTAACTATGTTGGCGACTTCTCTGATGAAGCAACAGGTAAAGTAATTGGTTCAACTTTAATTAAAGAAGGCTGTGACATTTTATTCGTAGCAGCAGGTGGCGCTGGTAACGGTGTATTCACAGCTGCAAAAGAAGCAGGCAATGTAAAAGTAATCGGTTGTGACGTTGATCAATTTAACGATGGTGCAAATGGTGATTCAAATATCATTTTAACATCAGCTTTAAAAGTAATGGATGCAAACGTAGAAAGAGTACTTGAAACAGTTAAAGATGGTACTTTTGTAGGTGGCAATGAACTTCGTGGGGCAGATACAGATTCAACAGGATATGTAAAAGAAGAAGGACGTCATCAGCTTTCAGAAGACACATTAACAAAAATGGAAGAAATCTATAACCTTGTAAAAACAGGTGAAGTTGTACCAGCTTCAAACTTCAATGGTATGACACCAGAAGCTTTCAAAGGTCTTCCAAGCTATCAATAAGTAGAATGATTAACCAATAATTAGAGAGTTATCTGAATAATCTTATTCAGATAACCCTCATTTTTGCGTTTTGTACGCCATATAAGAAGATTAACAGGAGGCTAAATATGAGTGAGTACATTGTAGAAATGCGACATGTTACGAAGAGATTCCCTGGAATTGTAGCAAATGATGATGTGACATTAAAGATTAAAAAAGGTGAGATTCTGGCTATATTAGGAGAAAATGGTGCAGGGAAATCTACCCTGATGAGTATGCTCTTTGGGATGTATGAGCCAGATGAAGGGGAAATCTTGGTACGTGGTGAAAAAGTAAATATTACATCACCTAATGAAGCGACAAGATTAAACATTGGAATGGTGCATCAGCACTTCAAATTAGTTCAGGACTATACAATTACACAAAATATTGTATTAGGTATAGAGCCTATGAAGAAGAGATGGGGCTTTTTGCCTTATGTTGATTTAAAAGAAGCAAATGAAAGGGTAGCTGCGCTTTCTAAGCAATATGGGCTAGAAGTAGACCCGACAAGTAAAATTAGCGATATTACTGTTTCTGTTCAGCAAAGAGTAGAGATTCTTAAAATGCTTTATAGAGATGCAGAAATCCTCATTTTCGATGAACCAACAGCAGTACTCACACCACAAGAAATTGAGTTTTTACTTAAGATTATTGAAAATCTTAGAGACAGTGGTAAGACGATTATCTTAATTACACATAAGTTAGAAGAGATTAAAAAAGTAGCAGACCGTTGTGCTGTTTTATGTCGTGGAAAACTGGTAGATATGTGTGATGTAGAGACAACTTCTACTAAAGAAATGGCAAGACTGATGGTTGGGCGTGAGGTGACTTTTGAATTAGATAAGAAAGCCCCAAATTTCGGAAAAGAAGTTCTAAAAGTAGAGAACTTAACAGTTAAGGATAAAAATCAATTTGAAGTTGTAAAAAATGTTTCTTTCTCTATTCGTAGTGGGGAAGTCTTTGCGATTGCAGGGGTTTCAGGAAATGGCCAAGTAGAAATCGCAGATGCTATTGCTGGACTTATGCCAGCAGCAAGTGGAAAGATTATATTAAATGGTCAAGAGATTACACATATGGATATTAGAGAGCGTACAGAGGCGGGAATAGGATATATTCCAGAAGATAGACAAGCTTATGGACTGGTTTTAGATTTCACTGTAGCAGAAAATGCGGTTCTTAAAGATTACTTTAAGCCTGAATTTTGTGAGAAGGGTGTTTTAAAAAGAGATAAGTTTGTGACGTACAGCAATGAAATGATTGAGAAATATGATATTAGAAGTGGTCAAGGTGCGAAGACACAAGTCCGTAGTATGAGTGGTGGAAATCAGCAAAAGATTATCATTGGGCGTGAAATTGAATTAGACACACCGTTAATTATATTTGTACAGCCAACACGTGGATTAGATATTGGTGCCATTGAGAGAATTCACGAACAAATTATTGCAGAGCGTGATAAAGGAAAAGCAATCCTACTGATTTCCCTTGAACTTGAGGAAGTAATGAACTGCGCAGATACAATTGGGGTCATCTATAATGGTGAAATTAAGACAATCAAAGAAGCGAAGTCACTCACAACAAAAGAGGTAGGCGAATACATGATGGGGGTACATGCTTAAAATGAAAAGGAATATGAAACAAAATATAATTAAATTTTTAGGAAATGAAAAACGCCAAGAAACGATTGTGCCTATTTTTGCAGTTTTAATGAGTTTACTAGTAGGCGCTGCTGTAATTGGGATGGTAGGTCAAAACCCTATAAGTGCCTACCATAACTTACTTCAAGGTTCAGGGATCTTGCCAAAGGCATCTTATGCAGGTGGGAAGGGAATGCTTACAGATTTTATGAGCTTCTTAAATGCCTTAACACCACTTATTTTTGCTGCTTTAGCAGTAGCCGTTGCCTTTAAAGCAGGCCTCTTTAATATCGGGGTTTCTAGTCAAATGCTTTTTGCAGGATTTATGGCAACGATTATAGTGGGTTATAGTGACATGAATAGTTTCATTGCAAAACCTATGGTGATTGTGATTGGGATTGTATGTGGTGCTGTAGTAGGTGGCTTGATTGGTTACTTAAAGTATCGCTTTAATATTAATGAAGTTGTATCGTGTATTATGGTCAATTATATCTTCCAGTATGTAATTAGTTTCTTCATTAATATGTTTTATGTAGATGTTGTATCACGTCAATCAAGAAACATAAGTGAGGCTGCTTCTTTAACCTTAAAAAACGTAGAATTTATGGGAATGAAAATGGAAGTGCCATTAGGGATTATCTTAGCATTAGTTGCTACATTTGGGCTTAAGTTTGTCTTAGATAAAACGAAGTTAGGATATGAAATGAAAACAGTAGGTGCGAATCAAAAGGCCGCAAAATATGCAGGAATTAAAGTAGGCCGTACAATGGTTATTGCCATGCTCATTTCAGGGGCGCTTGCAGGTCTTGCAGGGGTAACATTCTACTTAGGTTATAATACATCTATTCAGCCTAGAGTGCTTTCATCAGTAGGGTATGATGCTATTGCAGTATCTTTACTTGGTAATGCTAACCCTATTGGAAGTATGATTTCAGCCTTCCTTATTATGATTATTAGTAAGGGAAGCACTTATATGAGTAGTGCCGCAGGCGTACCACAAGAGATTGCTTCAGTTATTACAGCACTAATTCTCTTATTTAGTGCATGTGGTACGTATATTAAATACCGTTTAAAACGTATTCAAGATGAAGCAGAAGAAAAGAACCAACAAAATAGTGTACAAAAAAATGCGATGCAAGAGCAGATGAAGGAGGAGGCATAATGGAAACAGTCATTATTGATGGATTAGCCTTTGCATTACCACTATTTATTATTGCAATTGGTGGTATTTACAGTGAACGTAGTGGGATTACCAACCTTGCTCTTGAAGGCTTTATGGGAATGGGAGCTTTTATAGGAGCCTTAGCTGTTATTTTGACAAAAGAATTTTTCCCAGCGTTAGTACCAATGTCCTTTTATATTGCTATTATTTTTGCAGTATTAGGAAGTACGATTTATGCTATGTTACATGGTCTGGTATGTATTAAATTTAAAGCAAACCAGGTGATTAGTGGGGTAGTTATGAATATTTTAGCGATTGCCCTTACTGGATTTTTAACAAGTCAATTCAATGCAGTCATCTTTGGAAAACCTTCATCTAAATTCGTATTAGATGTATTAGGACGTTTTAGTGTGCCAGGGCTTTCAGAGATTCCAGTTATTGGTGGATTCTTTAAAGATATTTATCCATTCCAAGTCATTATTATCATTGTGGCAATTATTGCATGGTATGTCCTTTACCAAACAAAATATGGTATGAGATTACGTGCTTGTGGGGATAACCCACATGCAGTAGATGCAGGTGGCGCGGATGTAGCGAAAATACGTTTTAGTGCAGTTATGATTTCGGGTGCTTTAGCGGGACTTGGCGGTATTTGCTTTGCATACTCTATTTCAGCAAACTTCTCTTCAAGTTTTTATGTAGGCTATGGTTACTTAGCGATTGCAGCCTTAATCTTTGGAAACTGGAAGATTGTACCGACTCTCATTGCTTGTATTTTATTCGGGTTTGCAAGATCGGGTGGTTATATGATTAGTGGCTTACTAGAACTACCAAGTACATTCTCTGATTTAATTATGACATTACCTTATATCTTAACAATGATTCTGCTTGTATTCTTCTCTAAAAATAACAATCCACCAAGAGCGCTTGGGGAAGTTTATGATAAAGGTAAGAGATAATAAGGCAGTAGGGTAAAAATAAATTTAATAGATATAAATTAAACAAAAGCAATATATGATTTTATAACTCATAAATACCAAGCTATTGGTGTTTATGAGTTATTTTGTGTTGCCATTATTTTAGTAAGCATGGGTGAATTAATATTTTGAAGAGGCATTTTACTTATAGTAAGTGCAAACAAGAAGGCGTATAATGAGCTTAATAATACATAGGGGAGATGAAGAAGATGAGTAAACAAATCGCATTAACATTTGATGATGGACCTAATATTACGACAACATTAGAGGTACTTGACAAGCTTAAGAAGTATGGCATAGTGGCCTCATTTTTTTTGATTGCAGATCATATTAATGAAGCATCTGCAGAATCTGTGAGGAAGGCGTATGAGATGGGCTGCGAGATTGCAAATCATTCCAAAACCCATGCAGATATGACACAGCTTTCTGCTGAAACCATAAAGGCAGAAATTGCTTATACCAGTGAAAGGATTAAGGCAATAGTAGGGGAGGCACCAAAGTTTTTTAGACCACCATATATTTCGGTAAATGCAACCATGGTAGAAGCCATTGATTTACCTTTTATATGCGGCATAGGGGCTAGAGACTGGGAAGCGGAGGTAAGCAGTTACGAGCGTGCCCGTTTGATTTTAGATAATATAGCAGATGGAAAGATTATTTTGCTGCATGACTTTGAAGAGAACCGTAATACTGTAGAGGCACTCGATATGATTATTCCAGCCCTTTTAGAAGAAGGTTATGAGTTTGTAACAATCTCTCAGCTTTTTGAGAATAAGGGGATTAAGCCAAGTGTACATAGTGGCATTGTTTATTCGGATGTCATGGATAAAATAAAAGAATAAATAGTAGTAATGCAGGTGGAATTACTTTTTTGTGAAGTTTTGAAAGGCTATCACATATAGATAATAATATGTGATAAAAATAACTGATGTTGTCTATCGCTAGGCTTAAATTCAAAGGAGGCTAAGTCTATGAAAAGAATAGTGCCATTAGAGCCTGAGGCAGAAAAGGTTTGTAATGAGAATTCAAAACCACCCCTTATTTTTCAAATTCCACCTGAGGAAGGCCGAGAAAGATTAGAAAGAGCACAAGATTCACCTGTTTATAAGTATCCAGCAGAGATTAAAAAGCTATCTGTAACAACCAATGGATGGGGATGTGTAACGGTTTACTTTGTCGTACCTAGTAATCTAAGTGGTATACCGCATGTGATTTATTATATTCATGGTGCAGGATGGGTATTTGGCAGTTTTCATACCCATGATAAATTGGTTAGAGAGTTAGCCGCTAGAACCAATTCAATCGTGGTATTTCCGGAGTATTTACGTTCCCCAGAGGCAAAATATCCTACAGCTATTATGCAGTGTTATGATCTTTTATGTCAGTTGCCTAGCTTACTGAGTGAGGTAGCGTGCGAAGCGGATTTAAGCAGCTTAACAGTAGCTGGCGATAGTGTCGGAGGAAATATGGCTACGATTATGACCATTATGGCGAAACAGCAAGAGGGGCCTAAAATTCATAAGCAGCTCTTATATTATCCTGTAACGAATGCTTACTTTAATACACGTTCATATTGTCAGTTTGCAGTAGATTATTATTTATATAGAGCAGGTATGATGTGGTTTTGGAATCAATATACAATGCGCGCACAATCACGGCATGAAATCACGGCATCACCACTTAGAGCAACTAAGGAAGACCTGAAGGGGCTGCCAGCTGCTATGATTTTAACAGGAGAAGCGGATGTATTAAGAGATGAAGGTGAATGTTATGCGAGGCAGCTTCGAGAAGCAGGCGTAGAGGTAACTGCGATGCGTTTTCAGGCAATCATTCATGACTTTGTGATGCTAAATGCGTTGGACCAGACTAAAGCATGTAGAGCAGCTATGGATGTATCCACTCAGTGGATTAATAGAAAGAATGGCGAGATAGAATAAATAGAAAACTCCCCCTACTTATTGAAATAGTTAGGAAGAAAAAGTAGTATTATAAGTGTGATAATGTGAGTGAGGGGGAGATGAATATGAAAAATAATATGTATACCAATTATTTATTTGATTTATATGGCACATTAGTAGATATTCGTACAGATGAGGAAAAGCTTGAATTATGGGAGAAGTTAAGTTTGTTTTATGGCTATTATGGGGCAGTATATACTGCAGAGGAATTAAACGAAGCTTATCTGCAAGAAGTTAAAGGAGCGCAGGAACAGGCTAGAAGTAAGCAAGTAAGTAGCTTAAAAGATGGTAAGCTGATAGGCAATAAGCCATCAGATAGCCATGAAGCATATTCTGAAGTACAACTTGAATATGTCTTTCAAAAGTTGTTTAGGCGTAAAGGTGTAGAAGCAGATTTAGTGCAAAGCACCTATGCAGGACAAGTATTTCGCTGTGTTTCAACGGAATATATTAGGCTTTATGAAGGGGCTAAGGCGCTATTACAAGGCTTAAGAAACAAAGGAAGAAAGGTTTATCTCCTTTCAAATGCACAAAATATTTTTACACGTTATGAACTAAGATATTTAGGGATTGAGACACTTTTTGATGATATTTTTATTTCCTCTGAGTATGGTTGTAAGAAGCCGGATGCTGCATTTTATCAGAAACCTATAGAGAAATATGGCCTTGATGTAGAAAAAACTATAATGATTGGCAATGACTATACTTGTGATATTTTAGGGGCGCAGCAGGTGGGACTTAATACTTTTTATGTGCATTCGAATCTTTCACCGGATGTGGCGCAAGAGATTGAAAGTACATATCATTTAAGGGATATAGACTTAAATAAGGTAAGAGAAATATTAGAGGGATAGGTAAGATTAAGAAAAATGCTAAGGGCAATGGAGAGACTAGAAAAGTAGTTTTTAGAGATATAAGTTGATTTTTGGGTTACTGTATATTAACATAATGATGAGTTGACAGTAACTAAAGATGAAAGGATGCGTGCAATGAATAAAGAGAACATACATAATGGAGGAGAACAAGAAACAATTTGTTTAGAAGAATTAGCAAGTGAATTAGGGATTACACTCAAAAACTTTAAGATTGAGATTAAAAAAGAAGTCAAAGAGGTACTTTTAACACTTAGTAAAGCGGAACAGGAAGTTTTATTAAATGCCATCTATCACATGCCAGAAGGGGAACTTAATAAATTGTCAGGTTGCTCAGATGTAGAAGGCTTATATAGCTTGAAGGTGGACAACTTTAGAATAACTTATACAGCACAAAAAGATGTTATTACAATCATTATTTTAAAGCAGGAGTAACAAAGAGGTAATAGCTAAGTGGCATTATAGATGGTGACAAAAGTGTGATAAGTATTTATGTTAATTGGACATAAAGGATGCTAGAATCATTTCGAGGTGTAAGAATGATTAAAAAGGAGCTGATCATAAACAGTAATAATAAATCATGACATATGAAAATGAAGTATAAAAAATGAAAGTATAAAAGCGCCAGGACTAAAACCTAAGGATTTAGTTGACGAGGATAGGGAGAATCGAAAGAGTCGGCGGATGCCCTACGGTATAACACTATCGTTAAAGATTGACAAAACTAAAAAGTGATTTTTAGAACAAATTCAATCGGGTGTTAAAATTTTAAGCGTTGATATTCTAATAAAACTACGCCTCTCAAAATTAAATTAGAATAAGTCTTAAAAAATATTTGCAAAACTGAGAGGATAATAAAATATGTGCGGAATAGTAGGATACATTGGAAACAATAATGCTTCAAAATTTTTAATTGAAGGGTTATCAAAGCTTGAATATAGAGGATATGATTCAGCGGGAATAGCAGTTGTAAATAATGCTGAGGTATCAGTTGTAAAACATAAAGGGAGATTATCTAACTTAACAAATGAATTAGATAAAGCACCTGTAGAAGGTATGATTGGTATTGGGCATACAAGATGGGCGACTCACGGAGAACCATCAGATGTGAACTCACATCCACATCAAAGTTCTAAAGGAAACATTGCAGTTGTGCATAATGGGATCATTGAAAACTATGATGAATTAACAAAATGGTTAAAAGAGCAAGGTTATACATTTAAATCAGCAACAGATACTGAAGTTATTCCAAACCTTATTCATTATTACTATGAAGGGGATCTTTTTAAAGCTGTAACAAAAGCTGTAGAAAGATTAGAAGGAAGCTATGCACTAGGTGTTGTATGTGGTGATGAGCCAGATAAAATTATTGCTGTAAGAAAAGATAGCCCATTAATTGTTGGTCTTGGAGAAAATGAAACATTTATTGCATCAGATATTCCAGCTGTATTAAGTTATACAAGAGATATTTATTTATTAGAAGATAAAGAATTTGTCGTTTTAACTAAAGAAGGTGCTAAAATCTTCACAGCTGAAGGACAAGAAGTTAAGAAAGAAATTTATAAAGTAACATGGAATGAAGATTCAGCAGAAAAAGATGGCTATGACTCATTTATGTTAAAAGAAATTCATGAGCAATCAAGAGCAATTCGAGATACTTTAAATTCTAGAGTATTACCAAATGAAAAAGTTAACTTAGGTGATTTTAAACTGACTTTAGAAGAGCTTAATAACATTGATAGAATTTATATTATCGCTTGTGGTACAGCATATAATGCAGGGCTTATGGGTAAAGTAGCAATTGAAAAATTAGCTAAAATCCCTGTTGAAGTAGAAATTGCATCAGAATTTAGATACAGAGAGCCACTTGTGACAGATAAAACATTAATTATTACTTTAAGCCAATCTGGAGAGACAGCTGATACATTAGCTGTACTTAGAGATTGTAAAAAAGTAGGCGCTAAAACATTAGCCGTTACAAATGTTGTTGGAAGTAGTATTTCAAGAGAAGCTGACCATGTGATTTACACAATGGCAGGACCAGAAATTGCAGTTGCATCTACAAAGGCTTATACAACACAAGTTGTTATCATGAATATCCTTGGTATGTATTTAGCAGACTTAAAAGGATTACTTGCGCCAGAAGTAGAAAAAGAATTAAAAGAAGCATTATTAAGCCTGCCACAAAAAGTAGCAGAAGTTTTAGAGCATGAATCAGAAGTGGATAAGGTAAGTGACTTATTAGTTGATGAAAGAGATTTATTCTATTTAGGTAGAGGAACAGACTATGCACTTGCTATTGAGGGGGCTTTAAAAATAAAAGAGATTTCTTATATTCACTCAGAAGCTTATGCTGGTGGAGAGTTAAAACATGGTACAATTGCCTTAATTGAAGAAGGCACAAAGGTAATCGCATTATTAACTCAGCCACAATTAAAAGATAAGATGATTAGTAATATTAGAGAGGTTAAATCAAGAGGAGCAGTTATTATTGGAATTGCTTATGAAGATGAAGAGCTTGATTTAGCAATCTTTGATAAAGTGTTAAGAATTCCACGCATATCAACAATGGTTGCGCCAATTTTAGCAGCTGTACAATTACAACTTATTGCTTACTATGTAGCAAGCAAAAGAGGTTGTGATATTGATAAGCCAAGAAACTTAGCGAAATCTGTTACAGTAGAATAAGAGATATCACTAATTTGATATACAGGTTGAAAATAGCTAAAATCATGAAAAGATGATTTTAGCTATTTTTTTGTAAGTATATTTTGTAAGTATATTTTGTAAGTATATAAGGTAAAGCTTTGTTTGAGGGCAAATAATATGTATAATATTTATATAGAACTAAGTAAGTATGCAGGAGGCTATACAAGATGGAATTATTACCTTTAGGATCAATAGTTGTTTTAAAAAATGGCTACAAGAAATTAATGGTTATTGGTAGAAAACAACTACAAGGTGTAGAGGAAAGACTTTGGGATTACATGGGCATATTGTACCCTGAAGGTTATTTAGGAGAAGGCTATACATTTTTGTTTAATCATAGCGATATTGATACGATTATTTTTAAGGGGTATAGTGACTTAGAGGAAGATGCCTTTAAATTAGCCTTAAAGAAGATGGAAAAATAAGTTTGAACAAGCAATAGAAGTGGCGTAAGCCACTTTTTTTGTGCTTTTTTATAGGATAAATGGAAAAAATAAATATTTAGACCAAAAAGTGTCACTAATAATAGGGACAAGTGTCATGTATGAATGAATTGATAGAACGCTTAATTGGAATTACAATTTAATTAAGCTTATAGAGAAACCAACTAGAACCTTAAAATATACATGTAGGTAAATTGGTTTCTCCCAATGATTTTACATTGCTAAAAACTATGAATAACTAAAATTTATAAATGTGAAATCTATAAAACAAGCGGCAAACTTAAAAGTTATAAATTAAGTTATAGCGCGCCATATTAGGAGAAGAAATGAAAAGTAAAAAGTTAACATTAAGACAAAAGCAGATTATAGAATTACTAATTTCTTTAGATACTGGTAGCGGCGTTACTATTGCAAATATAGCTAAGGAATTAGAAGTAAGTACTAGAACAGTTTTAAGGGAGCTACCCAATATTGAGACATGGTTAGATGAAAATGACTTTAACTTTGTTAAAAAACCTGGAGTGGGACTCTTGATTGATGAAAATATAGAAGGTAAGGAGTTGATTTTAGAGCTATTAGAGATTGAGCATATCGTTAAGACTTATACGAAAGAAGAAAGAAAGCGAATTATTTTATATGAACTGATTTTGCATAGGGAACCGTTAAAGCTCATTTATTTCACCTCATGTCTTAAAGTATCAGAAGGAACTTTAAGTAATGACTTGGATGAAATTGAAGAATGGCTTCAGAAATTTGGTATTACACTGATTAGAAAGCAAGGCGTCGGGATTTACCTAGAGGGTGAGGAAGAAAGTTATAGAAAGGTCTTATCTGAGATTCTTCACAGTACCATTGGTGATGAGGAAATCATAGGTTTATTAAAAGGTTTAAATCAGCAGCAAGGAGAGCGCAATATAAAGCAGAATATATTGAGGTTTTTAGACGTTAATGTATTAAGGATTATACAAGAGGTACTTTCTGAATTAGAACATCAAAACAATCTAAAGTTATCAGATAGTACGTATATTGGGCTAGTGATTCATTTAACCTTAACCATTCAGCGGATTCAAAATGGTGACCATATTGAGATGGATGAAGAGGTTTTAAAAGACCTTCAGCGTTTACCGGAATTTAAAATGGCTGAAACCATTTGTAATCATTTAGAAGAAAGTTGTAAGGTGAAGATTCCTAAAGATGAATGTGGTTATATTACAATGCATATTAAGGGCTCTAAGTTGCACTTGAGAAGTTTGAAGATGATATAGACCTCTTTAATTTAGATACAAGGCAACTTACAACCTATTTAATTACAACGGTAGAAAGTGAACTAGGGATTACCATTAAGGATAAATCCAGATTAAATAAAGACTTATTAAATCATGTGGTGCCAGCTATTAATAGGCTTAAGATGAAACTGAGCATACGTAATCCTTTATTAGATAAGATTAAAGAAAGGTATGCAGAGATTTATGAGGCTTGTGAACATGCCTGTGAAATATTGAAGAAAATAGCCCATATAGACAAGGTGCCAGAAGCAGAAATAGCTTATATTGTCATGCATTTTGCAGTTGCTATTGAAAGAAATAGCGTTAAAGAAAAAGTGGCAGCAGTAATTGCTTGCCCAACGGGAATTGGGACATCTAAGTTATTAGCCTCTAATATTGAAAAGCATTTTGACAATATTGAGGTGAAGGGAAATATCTCTGCAATTAATATTGATACTGAGAAGTTAAAGGCGAATGGCATAGAGTGTATTATTTCCACAGTAGAATTAGATATTGATTTTCCTAATATATGCATTAATCCATTTTTGCTAGAAAATGATAGAGACAAACTTAAAGTATTTATTAAAGAGATGATTAGGCATAGGATGTATTGCCCAATAGATAGGAAAGAAGTAAAGCTTAATAAAAATAGTATTGAATTTATCTCTAAGATAGGGACCACTATCCTTGAAGTATTAAAAACACTTCAGGTAGAAGAAATAGCCACTTCATCTAGTATCACACAACTTATAGAGGTGGCAGGGCAATTATTTGGTCATACACCAGAAGAACAAAAAGCGATACAAGAAGGACTCACTAAAAGAGAGGAAATTGCGACAACCTATTTACCGGAATATAACATGATGTTCTTACACTGTAAAACAGCAGTTATTAAAGAATGTAGATTTGGTGTTTTACAACTTACAACACCACTAATCATAGGTGAAAAGCGTATAGAAGCAGCAGTTGTCTCCGTTGTACCAGAAAATAGTACAGAAGCTGATTTAGCTATTATGAGCTACATTAGTGGTGAGGTATTAGCAGATGAAGATTTTAGAGAAAGCATTAAGAAAGAAGGCATAGCACATATAGAAAGCCTATTAGAAACAAAATTAAAAGGCTTATATAGACAGCAATTAATGAAAACACTGGAGGGATAGCGATGTTTAAAGAGAAGGTACAAAAATTTGGGAAGTTCCTAAGTGGAATGGTAATGCCTAATATAGGTGCATTCATTGCATGGGGATTCATTACAGCATTATTTATTTCATCAGGATGGTTTCCAAATGAAAAATTAGCAACTTTAGTAGACCCAATGCTTAAATATTTATTACCTATACTTGTAGGTTACACAGGTGGTAAAGTCGTTGCCGACGTACGCGGCGGTGTAATTGGGGCAATTGCAACATTTGGCGTTATTATGGGGGCAGATATTCCAATGTTCATTGGTGCCATGATTATGGGGCCATTGGCTGGATATGTGATTAAGAAATTTGATAAAGCAGTGGAAGGCAGAGTGCCAGCTGGCTTTGAGATGTTAGTAAACA
This sequence comes from Cellulosilyticum sp., assembly GCF_982396655.1. Classification (NCBI taxonomy): domain Bacteria; kingdom Bacillati; phylum Bacillota; class Clostridia; order Lachnospirales; family Cellulosilyticaceae; genus Cellulosilyticum; species Cellulosilyticum sp. The sequence goes on from NZ_CEVXFV010000011.1 coordinate 54,151, forward strand.
ACTTTTCAATTGGTATTTTAGGGATGCTACTTGCAATCATAGGATTCTATGGCGTAGGTCCAGCAGTAAGTACAGTAACAGATGTTTTAAAAACTGGTGTAGAAATTGTTGTAAACAAAGGATTACTTCCTTTAAGTGCAATCTTCATCGAACCAGCAAAAGTATTATTCTTAAACAATGCAATTAACCATGGTATTATCGGACCAATCGGTATTGAACAAGCACAACAAGCAGGTCAATCTATTATGTTCTTATTAGAATCAAATCCAGGACCAGGACTTGGTGTATTATTAGCATACTGCATCTACAGTAAAGGAAATATGAAACAATCAGCACCAGGTGCAGCAATTATTCATGCATTAGGTGGTATTCACGAAATTTACTTCCCATATGTACTTGCAAATCCATTATTATTAATTGCACCAATTGCAGGTAGTGCAGCAGGTATCTTAGTATTCTCAATCCTTAAAGTTGGTTTAGTAGCAACACCATCACCAGGAAGTGTTCTTGCAATCTTAGCATTAGCACCAAAAGGCGAAATGCTTAGCGTACTTTTAGGTATCGCGGTATCAACAGTTGTTTCACTTCTTGTAGCTGCACCAATTGTTAGAAAAGCAGCTAAAGGTATGAGTGATGAAAAAGAAACTAATGAGTCAGTTGAAGTAGGAGAAAAAGTAGATTTATCTCAAAAAGAAACAATCAATAAAATCGTCTTCGCATGTGATGCTGGAATGGGATCAAGTGCAATGGGCGCAACTAAATTTAGAAATAGAATTCAAAAATTAGGATTAAACATTACAGTAACAAACTCATCTGTTGACACGATACCAAGTGATGCAGATATCGTTGTAAGCCATGTAAAACTAGTAGAACGTGCAAAGAAAAATTCACCACAAGCACATCATGTGTTTATCCAAAACTTCTTAGGTGATCCTAAGTTAGATGAATTATATACAAGCCTTGAAAATAGAGGAAACAATGTAGCAAACAAAGTGGAAAAGACAGTAACAACTGAAGTAGTAGTAACTGAAGTAAAAGAAACACAAACTTTAACAAAAAATAATATTGTATTAGGTTTAGAAAGTGTAAGTAAAGAAGAGGCCATTAGAGCAGCAGGAAACTTACTTGTAAAAGAGAAATATGTAAAAGCAGATTATGTACAAGCTATGATTGAACGTGAACGCATCGTTTCAACATATATGGGTATGGGTGTAGCAATTCCACATGGTGTAGGTGAAGCTAAGAAAGAAGTTATAGCATCAGGGATTACTGTACTTCAATATCCAAATGGTATTGATTTCGAAGGTGAAACAGCTTACCTCGTAATAGGAATTGCAGGTGTAGGTGATGAACATTTACAAATCTTATCAAATATAGCGATGGCTTTAGATGATAGTCAGCTCGTAGAAAAACTTAGAACAACTCAAGATGTTAATGATATATTAGAAGCATTTACTAGATAACGGAGGGACAAGGGATGAAAAAAGCGATTCAATTTGGTGCAGGTAATATTGGAAGAGGATTTATAGGTGCATTACTTTCAAAAGCAGGATATTATGTGGTATTCGCAGATGTTAATGAAGAGATTATTAGTAAAATAAATGAAGATAAATGTTATACCATTCATGTGATGGATGTGGCATGTTATGATGAGAAAGTTGAAAATATCAGTGGCGTGATTTCAACAAGTGAAGCTATTTTAGAAGAAATTAAACAAGCTGAAATCATTACGACAGCAGTTGGTCCTGTAGTCTTACCAAGAATAGCAAGTACGCTTGCAAATGGGATTAAGTTAAGAAAATCAGAAGGAATTACAATACCTTTAAATATTATTGCTTGTGAAAATGCTATTAAGGCATCTTCACAATTAGAAGAAGAAATCAAAAAATATTTAGAGGAAGAGGAATTAGCTTATTTAGAAGAATTTGTAGGCTTCCCTAACTGTTCAGTAGACCGCATTGTACCACCAGTAAAAAGTGAAAACATATTAGATGTAGTGGTAGAAGGTTTCTATGAATGGAATGTTGAAAGAAGTGCCTTCAAAGGTGAGATTCCTGAGATAGCAGGTATGAATTTAGCAGATAACTTAATGGCATACATTGAAAGAAAGCTCTTTACTTTAAATACAGGACATGCAATCACAGCTTATTTTGGCTATCTAAAAGGATATGAGACTGTAGATGAAAGCATTAAAGATGAAGTAATCTATGATTTCGTTAAAAAAGCTATGATTGAAAGTGGTCAAGGATTAATTGAAAAATATCAATTTGATGAAGAAACACATCTTAAATATATCGATAAAATTATTAATAGATTTAAGAATCCATATTTAAAAGACGATGTGGCAAGAGTTGGTAGAGAACCACTTAGAAAATTAAATGAGAATGATAGATTAATTAAATAAAGAAAAAGGTGTAAGAAATTCTATGGCTGAGATTGCTAAAATTCCACAAGATAGCAATATTTTAGATGATATTGATTTAAACTATAGTAAAGTAAGAAGTATTATTGGGCTTTAAAATAAATTTAAAAAATCCTTGAACAACTAGAAATAGAATGTTCAAGGATTTTTTTTGAATAATGGGTGAGCTTATAGCAGATAATAAAATATAGTGTTATATTGTGATGCAGTAAATAGTTTTTTTCAATGATTTCACATGACTAAAAGTTATGAATAACTAAAACTTATAAATGTGAAATCTATATTATAAATGAATATAAAATATTCATAAGTTCGTTATATGATATTAAACAGACGGAGATTAAACTAAATTTAAGAACAAATGAGGTGACATTATGAATAAATTTATGGAACAAGCCCAATTCATAAAAGAAGATATCATAGGATATAGAAGAACAATTCATAGTAATCCGGAGGTTGGCACTAAGCTACCTGAGACAAAAGCATATGTGATGGAGAAGTTAAGAGAGTTTGGCTATGATCCTCAGGAAATATGTGAAAGTGGGATAGTTGCAACAATTGAAGGAAATAAACCTGGGAAAACATTTTTATTAAGAGCAGATATGGATGCATTACCAATGGCAGAAGCCAATGCATGTGATTTTAAAGCAACAAATGGTTGTATGCATTCATGCGGTCATGATATGCACACTGCGATGCTTTTAGGTGCAGCAAGATTGCTTAAACAAAATCAAGACTTAATAGAAGGTACTGTTAAATTAGTTTTCCAACCGGATGAAGAAGGATTTACAGGCGCTAAAAGCATGTTAAAAGCAGGCGTACTTGAAAATCCTAAGGTAGATGCGGCTATGGCAATGCATGTGCATTCTGGCACACCTTCTAATGTGGTATTATGTGGTTTAGGAACAAGTATAGCAGGATGCAATAGATTTAGAATTGTTGTCAAAGGAACTGGATGTCATGGGGCAATGCCTGAGCTAGGTGTAGACCCAATCAATATAGCAGCACATATTTATTTAGCTTTACAAGAAATTATTACGAGGGAAATATCAGCTACAAAGTCAGCCGTAGTAACAATCGGTAAATTTGTTGGTGGAGATGCAGCTAACATTATACCTGGAGAAGTGATTATGGAAGGGACTATTAGAAGCTTAGATAAAGAAGTTGGTGAATTCATATTTAATCGAATGAATGATATTGTGACATCAACTGCTAAAATGTTTAGAGGAGAAGCACAGCTCATAGAGTTATCTTCAGTGCCTCCATTAAAGAATGATGATCAATTAGCACATGAAGTAACTAATTATATGAAAGATGTAGTAGGTGAACAGGCTGTTATTTTATTTGAGAGTGGGGGCATGGGCTCAGAAGACTTTGCTTCTTATTCTTACGAAGTACCAAGCTTATATGTCATGCTAGGTGCAGGTACTAAAACAGAAAACAGTTTATTTGGCGAACCAATGCATAGCGAAAAAGTTATGTTTAATGAAGATATATTACCTACAGGTGCAGCGATACATGCTTATAGTGCAGTCATGTGGTTAAAAAATAATAAATAAAAAATAAATAAATGAGCGCACGAATATGAATGGTGAAACTTACATTGTATCCTTATATTTTGATTGGAGAAAATAATAAGGGAAGGAAGCAGGAATTTGAGAGTGAAATTTCAAAGGAGGCTTTAGCAATGAGTGAAACAGATGAAAAAGTTTGTTTATGTAAGTATGTGTCAAAGGAAACAGTTCAAAAAGCCATTGATAAAGGTGCAGACACTGTAGACAAAATCGGACATGCAACAGGTGCAGGAAGAGGTGCGTGTAAGGGCACAAGATGTAAACAGAAGTTGTTTGAAATGATTAAAAAGAAATAAGATTAAGCAAAGGGCTTTGAGTATATTTTACTCAAGGCCTTTTTTTCTAAATAGATTAGAAAGTTTAAGTATAAGAAGAGGCTGTCTGAAAGAAAGTATAGCAACACAGGCTATATATATGTTGAAAATGCACAATTGTATAAAAGTGACTATAGAAAAAATATATAAAATTAACGAATATTTATATTAGAGGGAAAAATTTTGTCGAAAGGTGTTAAAAAATACAATGAAAAAAGATATAATGGGTGCGTAAATGTTTTTCAAAAGAATAGAGAAGTAATCTATAAAGTTGAAATTTATATTTACAGGAAAATAGAATATGTTGGAGGAAGAATATGAAAAGACATCAGAAAACTATAGTAAGTTGGTTTGTGATATTTACTATGATTTTCGTTAACTGTTTTAGTAATATCTTTGCAGTAACTGCCGATGGCGAGGGTATATGTAAGAATGCTATGAACAGTTTAACAACAGAGAGTAGCTTACAAGTAAATGGGGACAGCTTGCAAGCAAATCCATATGAGCCAAATTCATTTGAATTTAGTGGCAATGTATATTTAATAGGTGATTCAACGGTATGTGAATATCCAGAGTCAACTGTAACAACATTAGATAGACAAGGCTGGGGTATGCGCCTTGGTGATTATTTTAATGACAAGGTAACCATTCATAACCTTGCCCTTTCAGGAAGAAGTTCAAGAAGCTTCGTGACAGAAGCATACTATACAAAGCTCTTAAATGAATTAAGTGAAGGTGACTATCTATTTATCCAGTTTGGTCATAATGATCAAAAAAATGATGGAAGAGAAACAAAACCAGGCTTAGATTTAACAACATTAGATGAAGAAGGAAAAAATGAAGCAGGCGAGTATAGCTATGAATGGTTTATGATACATAAATATATTGAGCCAGCACTTGAAAAAGGTGCAGTACCAGTGCTTATCTCACCAATTACAAGACGTTCATCAAGTGGTAAGGCAAGTTACAAAGATCATGTGCCATATAAGGAAGCATTAGAAAGTTTAGCAGAAGCATATCAAGTACCATATATTGACTTAATGAGTCAAACAGTAGACCTTTATTTAGAAGTTTTTGCTGAAGGAGGGGCAGAGGCAACAGCTGCTTTACATGCACTCAAAGAAAGCAATGGCGAAATGATTATAGATAACACACATTTAAGTACAAAAGGTGCAACATTAGTAAGTGGCCTTGTAGCAGCGTCTGTTAAAGCACTTGATTTACAACTTGCTGAGTATATTCAGTCAGAAGAAGTAGCGGATACAAAATAAGAGATTATACAATCGCATAATTAACGAAAAGAAAGTGTTATCGTCAAGTTATAACTAATTTGGCGGTAGCACTTTTAATATATTCAAATAAATTAACTAAATAATTAGAAGATTTTTATAAAATATCAATGGGTGTCGATAGAATTTTGTGTAATAGTTTGAAAATTATATTTATTATATGGTGAAATTGTTATATACTTAATAAAAGAACTATTTATATAGATTTTACACGGTAAGGCATTCAGCAAATTGAAAATGATGGGTGTGGAATCTGTAGTACAACAAGTAACTATATAAGATGTATAAATAGGGGGGACTTATGAAACACAAAATTCTTAAAATCATAGCCGTAATCCTTGTACTATGTATAAGCATATCTGCGCTACCTAATATTACTGCTGAGCAGAGCTTAGAAGAACAGGTTAAGGCAAATATTCAAAATGAATTGACAACAGGTGAAGCAGTAGCGCTTAACCCGAATACGGAGCTTGCCTATGTATACTGGAATCCAAATGAAGAAGAAAGTACCACAACAGATGGGTACACAACCATTGCAGCAGGGAATGATGAAAATGATGGAACGTCTGTAAGTAATCCGGTTTTGACGTTAGAAAAAGCTATAGCACTAGCAGGTGAGTGTGCGACGATTTATTGTATGAATCCCTATATTATTAGTGGGGAGGATTTAGTGGTAGATGGAAAGGGAAAGACACTAGATATTGTTAGGGAAAAGGCTCATGCAGGAAATATTTTCTTAGTAGGCGGTGATGGGACCTTAACATTAAGAAATATTACATTGGCAGGGGGTGGCAGTGATACACCTATTATTACAGTAACAGAGGGCGGACAAGTAAACATTGATGAAGCGGTCCAATTCAGAGATGAGACAACTTATGCCATGTTAGAAGTAGGTGCAAAGCCAATTAATTTTACAGCTATGCTACCAGAAGAACGTGTTTATTTTGTTGCATTAGAAAAAGTAGAGGAAGGTACCCCAATTGCACAAACCAGTTATTCAGCATTAGAAATTCAGAGCTGCATTAAGCTTAAAAATATTTTGGAGACAGAAAATGGCAGTTTTGAAACTTACATAGAAGACGGTATAATGACGCTAAGAAAAAAGACGGTCATTGATACGGTCTATTTAGCATCTAATGGGGATGATACATATGCAGGTATAAGCCCTGAGACCGCAGTAAGAAGCTTTAAAAGAGCACAAGAACTTAAAGCTCAAATGGCGGGAGTGACATCTATTACTGTATGTGACACCTTGCTTATAGAGGAGTCGGAGACTTGGTCTGATGAAACTATTAAGAGAAGTACTGGCTTTACAGGTCCGCTACTTGATATTAAAGGAAGTATGAGACTTGAAAATATTAATATTGTAGACGCATCAACGCAGCAGAGTATTTTAAACGAAGGAAAGCTCAGTATAAATGATACCAGCTGCATTGGAGGTGGCATAAAAAGTCAAGGTGAAATGTTAGTTGGCGGGAAGGCTCAGTTAAAAGGAACTGTATCACTTATAAATGAGGCTTATCCCTTAATATTAACTTCAGAACCTACAAAGTCCATTAAACTAAATGTTATGAATTTTGACATAGGAGATATTGTTGTAAAAGGTGATATGCTGAGCGAAGAGGCGTTAGCACTTTTTGAGGTAACGAGTAACAATATTCTTTACACCCTTTATTATAATGAAGCATCTAGAAGCTATATATTGGGAGATAGTGGTGTAGTTTTTGTAAATGGTGCAGATGGGGATAATGGAAATACCGGTCTTACTAGTGCTAAGGCTGTTAGAAATTTAGAGACCGCTCTTCAAATATGCTATGCCAATGACTTAAATACCATTTGTATCATTGGAAGTGGCGCAAAAATAGAAAGTAATTGCAACATTCCTGAGAAAATGATTATAAAACGAGATGCGAACTATAAAGGAGAACTTTTTACAATTGATGGGAATTATAATGTGACAGTAGCACAAGATGTCTTACTAGAAGGTGGCATTATTATAAATGCTGGGAGTTTATTGCTAGAAGGTGGCACAATTACAAATACTTTAGGGGCAGGAATTGATTTAAAACAAGGCAGTGTCAACATGTATGGTGGGACAATTACTAAGTGTAAAAATCAAGCTATTAAAGTAAGCGCAACAGGTGAATTTAATGTATATGGTGGAACAATAGCAGACAATGGGTCTGAAACTAGTGAAGATGTTTATTTACAAGGGAAGATGAAAATCTTAGGCACAAGCAGTATTACAGATATCATTTATATAGGAAATAAGAATTATCCATTAGAATTAGGACAGACATCTTTTGAATGGCCAGAGAAACCCTATCAAATAAGTTGTGGGTCAGGATTTGCCAATGATAGCAGCCGCCCAGTTGTAAAGGGCAATGAAGTGATGAAGGCTACCTTGGCAAATTTTAAGGGCGGTGCAACACTTGTCGCAAATCTCTCTTTAGTAGATAATCAAAGTCCTAATAATATTAATATTATTAGGGACGAGGACGTAGAGGCGATTTATTTAAATGGCGATAAGGCGGATAGCAAATTAGGTGTAGGTGTAGGAGACGATGCAAACGACGGCTTAAGCATTGCGACACCAGTCAAAACAATTACTAAGGCAAAAGAATTAGTTGAGCAGTATAAGAAGGAAGAAGACTTAGCGTTAGATATTATTGTATGTGGTCAGATTACAGTAGAGAGCCAAGATGAGGAATGGGAGCTACCAGAATATACAAGATTGCTAAGGTATTATGCCTATTCAGGTGCAATGATAAAGGTAAATGGCACAACTTTAACCCTCAAAAATATTACCATTGATGGCAATAAAGAAGAAAATAGTATCAATTCACAGGCAGCTGTAATGTTAACGGCTCAAGGTACATTAAACATGCAAGAGGGGGCCTGTATTAAGAATAATAAGAATACTAATGGATTAGGTGGTGGTATTAATTTAAATAATGCTACTTTAAATATGACAGGTAATGCTTGCATTACAGGAAATATTGCCAAACAAGGTGGTGGTGTTTATGGCACAAAATCCACAGTAAATATGTCTGATACTGCCCAAATAAGTATAAATGAAGTAAGCGAGCACGGGGGCGGTATTTATCAGAATGAGAGTGAGCTCTTGATGGCGGAAGAAAGTAGCGTGAGGGAGAATACAGCTGCTAAGATGGCAGGTGGCATTCGCCAGGTTAATAAAAGTCAGGCAGAGCTTACAGGCAGTGCCAGTGTCTCTTATAACATTGCCGAAAGTGATGTTGGAGGCGGGATACATCAATATGGAGCAGATAATAAAGTGATTCTGCGCGACCAGACAAGTATTAGCTATAATGAAGCTAGAGAGCAAAATGCAGGTGGTATTTGTGTGGCTAGTGGAAGTTATTTAGAAATGTATGACGAAAGTAGCATTTCTTATAATGTAGCTAAACGTAGCCAAAACGTAAGTTATGGTGGCGGTATTTATTCATCAGGTGATATTATGATGACAGATAAAGCCAGTGTACATGATAACAGTACAGGCTATGGCGGCGGTATATGGCTTAATTCAAGTAGTACGTCTAAGTTACAAGGTGAGGTGGAGATTTATAATAACGTGGCAACTAAGACCGCTGGTGGCATTGGCCAAAGTAATAATACCAAGTTAGCCTTAGGGGAAAGTGTTGTAATAAGGGACAATCAAGCCGAACGTGGTGGTGGGCTTTATTTATCGCCAGATAAAGACGGCCTATTTGCAATCTGTAATATATATGGAAATGTAGTCATTAAAAACAACTGCGCAGCCGCAGCAGGTGGTGGCATATGGCAAGCAGGTGGGCAGCTTTTATTATATGATAATGTTAGTATTTCTGGGAATATAACACAAAGCTCTGGTGGTGGCATTGCAACGCAAAATGGTAAGCTTATAATAAATAATCAAGTGTCCATTAGCGGAAATGAAGCTACTAGCAGTGGTGGAGGTATTTATTTTCAAAGTAGTGAAATGGAAATGTTAGGTGGACAGATTAATGGAAATAAGGTAGAGAAAGGCTATGGTGGGGGCATTTATGTGTATCCTAGTACAGTGACATATCCTCTTCTTATCGAAGGCAACATTAGTGGGAATACGGATAAGTTAGGGAGTCAAGTTACTGTAGGTGCAGGAAGTAGCCTTGGCATTGGTAAGGGGGCACTTATAGTACAGGGAAGCATTTACCTAGATCAAGATGCAACAATTAAGATTGTCCGTTCAATTATTTATCCTAAGGCCCTTTATGAGGTGCAATGCGCCAATGAAGAAGGCGAACGCATTGTAGTCCAACCAGATGGCAGTGTCCTTGATGCAGCACAATATTTAAGTAATTTTAGTTTGATAACAGATAAATGCATGGTACTGAGTAAAAAGGACCAAAACATAGTCATTGACCAAGTCTATTTCATAGATGGTGAAAAGGGGCGTGATACAAACACTGGAACCACGCCAAAGGATGCTTTTGCAACAATGGAAAAAGTACTTTCAATTATAGGAAATAGCAGTGCCACTATTTATGTGAGTGGCCCTATAAATATTAAAAAAGATACAAAATGGGATTTCCCAGAAAAGGTACAGATTTATAGATATACAGGACAATCTATTTTGGGTAATACTTATGACAATTTTTATGGGGATTTAATTAAAGTTGAAAACAACAGTACATTAACCATAATAAATGGCCATTTGTATGGTAAGCGCTCTGAAGCAGAAGAGATTAATCCGAGTGGTAGTATTTTAAATATTGCAGAAGGTACAGTAAGGCTTTTGGAAAATACAATCTTGGCAAACAATGAAACGGAAAATGGTGTAATTACTCAAAATGGGCAACTGCAACTAGATGGGAATGTTCAAATTGAAGGGACCATCAAGTTAGGAGAAGAAAAATATATTCAAGTTCAAAACGGGGCGCAAATTAAAGAAGGCATTATTTTAGATGTAACGGCACCCGAAACAAAGCCGGTACTAGTTAAATATGAAGATGCGCGTAAGGTGAATGTAGATGACTTTATGTTATCTGAAGCGCTTAATGCGCAGTGGATTTTAATGAAAGAAGAGGAAACGATTACGGTTGTCGAAAAGGGAAAGGTTTATCTAGACCCTAAAGAGGGCAAGGCGGACAATTCAGGACTTACTGTAAGCTATCCAGTTCAAACATTAGAGGCAGCTATGCAAGTTGCCCAAAAGACAGGGGCAACCTCTATTTGTATATTAAATCCTGTAACAATTTCAGAAGATATAAGCTTAGAGGCTTATCATTATGTTCAGCAAGGAGATTGGCATGAGCCACTCTTTACAATCTCAGGGAATGCATCCTCACAAGGGACGCTAAGATTAAAGGCTGGATGCAAGTTACAAAGCGCAGATAAAAGCGTAGCCGTATGTGTAACAGCAGGTGATTTAATCATTGAAGATGCAGATGTGCAGATAGAAGGTGCCATTAATCTTAAAAAAGATAAATACATTACAAGAACAAATTTAAATAAAGAGGTACTGCTTAATTATCAAATTCAAATGGAAAATCCTAAGTTAGGTGACATTGTTGTGAAATATACATGTACAGAAAATGCAGATAACGAGGCAGTAGAAAGCTATCTATTAGAAGATGAAGTAGTAAGTCATTTTAGATTGGAGATGAAGGAGCAGACCCTTAGGCTCTCTAATTTAGAAGCTGTTTATGTAGACACTAAGGAGGGCAGCGATGAACCTAGCAGGAATGCAGGAACTAGGGAAAAACCATTAAAATCTCTAGAGCAGGCGTATAAGTATTTACAAGAAGCAGGTGGCAAGATTTATGTTATGCAGCCCATAGAGATAGCATCTTCTGTTAGACTCACAGACACAAGTTATAGTGAAGGAGAAGACATCTCAACGCTGATTAAAAATAATGGTCAGGTGGAAATCATAGGGCTTTGCACGGATTACTTATTTAAGGTCACAGAAAGAGGCGCGTTGACACTAGAGACAATAACTATAGAATCAAACTTAGAAGAAGCGCTGCAAGGGCAGCTTGTAAACATTGCCTCAGGTGGGGAATTTATTACGCACAAGGGCACAGTACTCAAATATAATTTAAATGCAGCAGGAATACCTGCCATTAAAAATGCAGGCACCATGACATGTTATGGTGGAACACTTATAAATGTAAATGAGAAAAATGAGGGGATGCAAGTTGCTATTTCTCAAGAAGGGATACTTAACTTAGCACCAACAGATGAAAAGGTGGACTTAGGAAATGATAAGATTAAACTTGCAAAGAATCATTTCATTCAAATGCAAAAACCATGGCAAGGTACGATGATATCACTAGATGTTGAAGCAGCTGCAATAGGAGATAAGGTCATTACCTTCACAGATGCGGCTATGCCTAAAGGTGAGAGTGCTTGGGATCAGGTAAAATGCTTTAGCTTATCAGATGATAATAAAACATTAGTACAAGATGGGCAAAATACGCATGTACTTATAATTGCTGAGGCCTTAAGTGTAGTAGAGGCGCCTAAAGATTATTTGGGACAAATCGGTGAGCAAGTAGAATTTGTCGTGAAATGCAATGCCAGTATTCATGTTGAGAAAACGAAGATAAGTATAAGCGATAACAAGGATACAAAAGTTGAGAACTTTAGCCTGAATACAGAAGAAAATAGTATAGTTATTCCAGTAACTATTAGTGAGGAGACAATAGGGACTTACACTGTAACGATGCAATATATGTCAGGAATTGAAGTAAGCAGTTTTGTCCTTTCTGCATATGAGGTGGCATATGGCACTGAAGAAAATAAATTAATAGCAAGAGCCAGTCTCACTGAAACGCCACATGAAGAGACTGCAAAACTTAAGATATATAGTGGATATAATACGGTAAGTATGTTAACTGTATCGCATAAGTCTTTAAAAGCTGTGACTGAGGGCTTTGAACCAGAATTAGTAGCAGATATTAAGGCGGCATTAGAGGAGCAGGACTGCTTTGCAGTAGCAGTGCCTATTGAGACGTACGTAGATGGAACTGGGGTTCTAGAGATTAAACTAAGTAATAGTAACTTGTTAAGTGATAAGATGCAAGGTGAGATTATTTTAGAAGGGCTCACATTAAGACAATCAGATACCAATAGCAGTCAATCAGATATTAAAATACCTTTTGAAACAAAGGCTGTAACAGGTGCTGTCATAAGGATTGAGAAAAATAATGTATTAGAAGAGGAAGTTTCTTTAAAAGCTGAACAAGGCGGTCAAGTCTATAAGCTTACAGCAGATGAGCATTTAAGGATTAGTTATATTGAAGATATACCAGCTGGAAAGTATAGCATATGGCGAGGTGAAATGCCAACGGGTAAAGTAATAGAGGTTAAAGAAGGGCAGTTAAGTAAGCTGACACTAAGATACTATACATTAATACTGATGCATAATGATGGCACAGGAGCATCCACTGAAAAAGAAGTATTAAATGGCACGTATTATGGCGATGTTTTAGAGGCACTAAGCCGAGAAGGATTCTATTTTGAGGGTTATTATACAAAGGCTGAAGGCGGTGAGAAGTACGAGAGCGAGCAGATCGTTAATTTAGAAGAACCAGAGAGACTGTATGCACGTTGGACAAAGAAAAACTATGCTTTGGAAGTTTCTGAGGAAAGTCAAGATTCACCTTTAGTATATGGATATGCTGAAAAGATGCCTATGAGGTTTATCATCAGAAATACTGGGAATGTACTGATTACCCAGCTTCAAGTAAGTCTAGACGTAGGAACAAATTTTGAATTAGAGCATCTAGAAAAGCAGCAGCTAGCACCTGGTGAGTTAGCAGAAGTTATAGTAAGGCCTAAGCTGGGATTAGCAGCAGGAATATATTCTGCTCAACTTGAGATTACAAGCAAAGAAACTCAAGCAGAATGTAGGGTGATACAGGAAATCCAAAAGGCAGTGCCAGAGGTGATATTAACGGCGCCTAGTGATGAAATGACTTATGTATATCAGGGTGAAAAGCTTCCTAATTTAAAAGGAACAGCTGTATATAAAGGAAATGAAGTGGCAGGAACCCTTACTTGGGAGAAGCCAGAAGCTATTATTGAGCAGTCAGGTGAGTATATATGGAAATTTATACCTGAGGTGTATCAAAACTATGAAACTGTAAGCGGCAAAGTGCTAATTCAGGTTAAAGGAAATAAACCATCAGATGGTGGTAATAGCTCAGGCAGTAGTAGTTCAGGGGGAAATATAGAAAAAGAAGAAATAATAAGAAGAGAAGAAAATTATAGCGCGCCAATTAATGAAGGCGAAGTACCTTATTATATACAAGATGGGGAAAGGGTTGTCATAGGATTTAGCATGGCACTTGATAATACATTAAAATATATGGCACCACCTAATCAGGAAGTTTATACAATGAATAACCCCAAATATTTTAAGGATATAGAGGGGCATTGGGCAAAGTCAGCTATAGACTTTATTACAGCAAGAGAAGTGTTTGTAGGTGTTACAAATGAAATATTCAAACCTAATGGCGATATGACAAGAGGTATGATTGTAACTGTGTTAGGCAGATTATATGAAAGATCTTATGAACCTATAACTTTAAGCAGTTTAAGAAGCTTTGATGATGTAAGTGAAACAGCATACTATGCGAAGTATATTGCTTGGGCAAAGGAAAATGATTTAATAGAAGGAAGAACGTCTAAGATATTTGATCCAAATGCATCTATTACGAGAGAAGAATTTGCTAAAATGCTGTATAAGTTCTCTAGAAAGTTAGGAGAAGACATAAGAGCAAATGAGGACGCATTAGGCATAATGGAAGATCAAGATGATATTTCAGATTGGGCAGTAGAATCAGTGGCTTATTGCATAGAAGCATCACTGATGAAGGGCAGTGGCAATCAGTTGAGACCTAGAGATTTCGTCACACGTGCGGAATGCGCACAAGTGCTTGAACGTTATATTAAAATGATAGTAAGTCATAACTGTTAGGCACAAGTTTCGTGATGAAAACAGAAGTATAAATTTTACTTTAAGAGAGAAAATGATATTGATATAGTGTAAAATAAGCGTGTAAAAATGATTTCACATGACTAAAAATCATGGATAACTAAACTTTATAAATGTGAAATCTATATAAGCAAGAAGACTTAATATTTGAGCTAGAAGAGTAGGAGATTGGTATGGAAATCGAAAGAAGGTTTATTGTGACACAGTTCCCAGATGATGAGGTGTTAAAAAAGACATATATGGAACAAGGGTACTTATGTACAGCAGATATTGAAGCAAGGATTAGAAAAACAGTTAACGAATATAAGAAGACTTATAAGATTTGCTTTAAATCAGATGGGACACTTTCTAGAAAAGAAGTAGAATTTGAAATAGAAAAAGAGCATTATGAAGAGTTAGTAGATTTACTAGATGGCGAAATCATCAAAAAAGAGTTTAGAGTATATGCTTTAGGCAATAATCGACTAGAAGTAAGCTACGTAGATGGTGGCACATCGCATGCTTTTTATTATGCAGAAGTAGAATTTGATAGTGAAGAAGAAGCGATGCGTTTTAATCCAGAAGAAGTCCCATATTTAGTGAAAGAAGTAACTTATGACAAAGAATATAATATGAAGAATTACTGGAAACGTACAAGAGGTAAATAAATGAATTAAAACAAGCCATGAGACTGAAAAAACAGTCCATGGCTTGTTTTAATTCATGGTGATTATTTGTTACAGTACTGCATAAGAAGCGCTGCAATTTGAGCGCGTGTTGCTGGTGCTGTACTAGTAGCTTGTACATTTTGAACTTGTGTAAGGTCGCCGCCTTTACCAAAACGCTCTAACATCGTAATAGCATCTTTGACAGTGATAGGTTGACCTACGCCAAAGGCTGTTGCACTGACACCTTTTGTAATACCAGAGGCATTAGCCCATGCTACTGCATTGTAATAGTAAGCTGATTTGTTAGTGACATCTGTAAATGAAGTTGTAGCAGCTTGAGTAGGAGATTCAGCTAAACGATAAAGAATTGTTGCAAACATTTCACGAGTAACTGTTGCATCAGGAGAGAAAGTTGTCTCAGATGTCCCACCCATTAAACCTTGTGATTTACAGAAAGCCACTGCAGGAGCATACCAGCTATCATTTTTTACATCTGTGAAAGAAGTAGAAGGAACTGTGCTAGAAGGATTACTAGCTGTTTCGTTAGTAGATGTATTTAAAGTAGCTGAAACGTTGGTGAAAGCTTTGCTTGTACTACTGAGCGTAAAGTTATTGCTTGCAGTTTCACCAGAAGCTTGGATGCTTTGAAGGCCACCGAAGCCGCCACCGCCATTACCATTTCCAGTGCCTTCAGGGCGTGCAGGACGTTCACCTTTGTTATTCTTATCATCAGTAGGAGGCGTCATATTCTCCATGCCTTCAGGAGGTGTCATATTCTCCATACCTTCAGGAAGTGTAGGGCGTTCGCCATTATTCCAATCAGTATTTGAGTTTGGTTTATTGCCACCGAAATCACCGTGCATCATACCGCCATTTGCTGTGGCAGAAGTGCCGCCGTGATAGAGTGTAGTACCTTTAAGGTAAGAGGTAATTTGGCTGTAATAGCCATTTTGCTCAGTACCTGAGATTGTACCGCCTTTGTAGACGTGATAAGTGCCCTCAGTAAGTTGAGGCGTACTAAATACAATATAGCTATAGTTATTTGGGAAATCATAAGCAAAAATAGGTGTATCATTGGCATCCGTAACAGTAATTAATTCATCTGTCTTTTCACTAAACTGGAGTACCATGAAAAGCTGATCGGAACTGTTTTCTAATGGGTCATACATATTTCCTGCACCAATAACTGTTCCGCCATTGATTGTTGTTCCCATATCTGAATCAATGCCACCATCCATACTTTTTGGATTGGCTAAAGAAGTGATAGTTCCCCCATTAATAACAATCCAACCATTTGAGTCAATCCCATCACCTTCATTGCCATTACCAGCATAGATGTTAAGAGAGCCACCATTAATTGTTAGGACGCTAATACCATCTTCATTAACGTTGATGCCGTCATCACAAGATTGAATATTAATATTTCCACCATTAATTGTAAGGTGAAGCTCTGTATCTAAACCTTCATTATCAGCAGTAATATTGAGGACACCATTATTTTTAGTTTCACCATCGATTTCCATACTCATGCGAGAATAGAAAGCGGCATCATATTTATGTAATTTCTTCTGCTCAGTATTATCTTTATAAATACGTGCCACATGTGAACCACTGATATTGTTGACAGAGTCATCGGCAATAATAACGCGTGCACCAGCATCTGAAGTATCCACTTGATTACTTGCAGTTTCTGTAGTAGCTGTACTATCACATTCATAGACCTTATAGAAGAAGATAGCAGGTGCCACGGTACAATTGATATCTACATTATCTAAGATTAAAGTAACTTTATCAGCTTCCTCTTTGCCAACATTTACGAAGATTTGCCCATAAGAAAGTTCTCCTGAAATACGATATGTACCTGGCTGAGTAATATTAACGACTGTATGTTTAGCAGCTTCCTCGCTACTGTGTTTATCGCTGCTAGTACCTTCACCATATGGATTGCCACTCTCATAAGTATCCTTATCTTCATAGTAGATAATATCGTGACTTGTATAAACGCTATCGCTACTATCCGTAGAAGCTGTTTCACCATTGACTAAGACAGCGTTATCCGAAAGAGAAATTGTGATTTCTTCAGATGAAATTTGTGTACTAGAAGTAGTAGTAGTTGCTGCAAAAACAGGTGCAGCAGAAGATACCACCATAGTTGCGGTTAATAAACCATATAAGAATTTTTTGATATTCATTATTTAAACCTCCTGTTATTTAAGGTAAATTTTATGAGATTAAAATTACACTTTAAATTGTTAAATTTTAGTACTTATGATAGTGAGTATAGTGTGTCAAATTGATAATAGATTGATGGTAATGTGATGAGTGTGTGAAAATGAGAAGTATTATTAAATAAAAACACAATTAGATTAAAAAAACTATAATCTTTTAAAGAAGTTTAGTATAATTAATTATAAGAAGATTAAAAGTTAGTAAATAAGTATGAGGAGAAGAGGCTTGAAATTAATTATTGCATTTTCAACAACTACATATGCTTTGAAGATGGAGCATTTATGTAAAGAAAAAGAAATTCCTGGGAGACTTATACCCACACCACGCGAGATTTCGGCAGGGTGTGGTTTTGTGTGGTGCACGGAAATCGTGTATAAACAATGTATATTAGAGGTATTAGACCAGGCACATATAACGCCTGATGGCATTTATGAGATGCAGTTATAGTGAAGAGAGGTAAGTATGGAAGAGAAGATGTCGCAAGAAATTATATTTTGTAAAGGTGGGGGCTGTACAGCCAAATTAGGACCAGGGCTATTAGGTGAGGTATTAGCTAAGCTGCCTAAGTTTGAAGATCCTAACTTATTAGTAGGATTTGATGGGCTAGATGATGCAGCAGTGTATCAATTAACTGATGAAATTGCTATGGTTCAAACTTTAGATTTCTTTCCACCTATGGTAGAAGATCCTTATATATTTGGACAGATTGCAGCAGCCAATGCCTTAAGTGATGTTTATGCTATGGGTGGTGAGGTCAAAACAGCACTTAATATTGTGTGTTACGAAGAGCATATGGATTTAAACATTTTAGGTAAGATTTTACAAGGTGGCAGTGAAAAGGTAAAAGAAGCTGGCGGTGTATTATCAGGTGGCCATTCTATAGTGGATGAAAGTGTGAAATATGGTCTTTCTGTAACAGGAATTATTCATCCAAAGAAAATTTACAAGAATAAGGGGAGCCAGATAGGTGATGCGCTTATTTTAACTAAGCCCTTAGGTGTGGGCATTGTAGCTACAGCTCACCGCGTAGGTGAGGATAAAATGAATGCTATGGCAGAAGCTATAAAGTCAATGACTACCCTTAATAAATATGCAGCAGAAGTGATTAAAAATTACGAGGTACATGCTTGTACAGATGTGACCGGTTTTGGCTTTTTGGGGCATTTACATGAAATGATGCAAGAAGATTATAGTTGTGAGATTGAAAGTAAGAGACTTCCAATTATTAAGCATGCCTTAGAGTATGCTGAAGAGTTTCTTATTACAGCAGCAGGGCAGAGAAACCGCAAACATTTGCAAGAATATGTCCATTTTGAAGGTATTTCATTTGGTATGGAGGAAGTATTATTTGACCCACAGACTTCAGGCGGCTTATTAATTAGTTTAAATAAAGAAGAGGCACAAAAGGCCTGCATGGCACTTAAGCAAAAAGGCATAGATGCCCAAATAGTAGGTGAGATTACGCCAAGAAAGCAATATGAAATCATCGTTAAATAAGTAAAAGACATAAAGGAGAAAGTAAATGATAAAGCATATAGAAGCAAGAGGTAAACAATGTCCTATGCCACTTATTTTAGCTAAGAAGGCATTGGCACAGTTAAGCGCAGGAGATACATTAGAAGTTAGTGTGGATAATGAAATTGCAATGGAAAACTTAGTGAAACTGGCGGTACAGAAGCAATTATCTTATACCAGTGAAGGCATAAGTGAAAAGCATTATATTGTAAGAATGGAAGTGCAAGAAGTACAAGAAAGCGAAGCTTACGATGAAAGAGATGATATGGCATTTGAAATGTGTGAAATGCCAAGTGCGACACCTACAAGTGATACAGTGGTAGTCTTAAGTTCAGATCAAATGGGTGAAGGTGAGGCGCAACTAGGCAAACTATTGCTGAAAGGTTTTATTTATTCATTAACAAGTTTAGAAAAGTTGCCAACGAAAATTATTATGTATAATAATGGTGCCAAGTTAGCCATAGCATCTTCAGAAGTCATAGGTGATTTACAGCTTTTAGAAGAAAAAGGCGTATGCATTATGACATGTGGAACGTGCCTTGATTATTATGGGATTAAAGATGAATTAGCAGTAGGCACAGTGACTAATATGTATGATATTGTGGAAACACTAGCCGCTGCAGATAAAATTATTAAACCATAATAAATGCTAGGAAACAGCTAATCAAACTAAAATGATGTAATAAGAAAATAAGAAGGATAGACGTAATGATTTTTGATGAGATAATTATAGTAAGAGGTGGCGGAGACCTTGCCACCGGGGTGATACATAAATTAGTAAGAAGCGGCTTTAAGGTAATCGTATTAGAGACAAAACTGCCAACTGCTATTCGCAGAAGTGTTTCTTTTTGTGAAGCCGTTTATAATGGACAAGCTGAGGTAGAAGGCATATGCTGCGTCAAGGTAAATCACTATGAAGAAGCCCTTGATGTTTTAAAAAAGGGGCATGTCCCACTGCTCATTGATGCAGAAGGAAGCTGTATTGCAGAGATTAAACCGATAGCAGTAATAGATGCCATTATAGCAAAGAAAAATATAGGAACCCATCGTGAAATGGCACCTATTACGATTGGATTAGGACCTGGTTTTGAAGCGGGAGTAGATGTGGATTATGTCATCGAAACAAGCAGAGGACATAATTTAGGGCGAATTATCGAAAAAGGTATGGCAAAGCCCAATACTGGCATACCGGGCCTTATTAATGGCTATGGAAAAGAACGTGTAATTCATGCCCCTGTTTCAGGTAAGTTTCATGGGGTAAAAGGGATTAGTGACCTTACAAAAGAAGGCGAGATTATTGCTTATGTAGGCAATCAGCCTATATGCGCCACATTAACGGGTGTGATAAGAGGTATGATTAGAGAAGGCTATCAAGTAGAAGAAGGCCTTAAAATTATAGATATTGATCCAAGAGAAAATGAGAAGAATAACTGCTTTACCATATCGGATAAGGCAAGGTGTATTGCTGGTGGTGTAATGGAGGCAGTGCTTTTGGGGTGGAAGAAATGATATATTTTGATAATGCAGCTACGACTTTAAGAAAGCCAGAAGAAGTCTATACAGCGATTATGGAAGCTTTGCATGAAAGTGGCAATGCTGCTAGAGGAATTTCAAGATATGCTTTAGCGGCGAGTCGAACTGTGTATGAGACAAGGCTTAAGTTGGCAGAGCTATTTGGCGTGAGTGATGAGAGCCGCATTGCCTTTACTTACAATGGGACAGAAAGTTTGAACACCGCCATCAAGGGTATATTTAACCAAGGTAATCATGTGATTACGACTGTGCTTGAGCATAACAGTGTTTTAAGACCTTTGTATCAGCTAGAAGAAGCAGGCATTATTGAAATTTCTTTTGTAAAATGTGATGCCAATGGTGTCATTGATTACGAAGAAATAGGTAAGCGCATTAAAGCAAATACAAAGGCGATTATCTGCACACATGCATCTAACCTGACAGGCAATGTGGTGGATATTCGTAGGATAGGGAAGCTTTGCAAGGCATATGATTTACTCTTTATAGTGGATGCTTCTCAGTCAGCAGGTATATTACCCATAGATGTGACAAAAGATGGCATAGATATTTTATGCTTTACAGGACACAAAAGTTTATATGGCCCGCAAGGAACTGGCGGAATATATGTGCGAGAAGGTATTGATATAAGGCCTTTAAAAGTAGGGGGAAGCGGCATAAATACTTATCGGCATCATCATCCTTGTCAGATGCCAGATGCTTTAGAAGCTGGCACCCTAAATACACATGGCATTGCAGGCTTAAAGGCGGGGGTGTCATTTGTATTAAAAGAAGGATTAGAATGCATTAGATTAAAGGAACAAGCACTAATGTGGCAGTTTTATGAAGGTGTGAAAAATATTAAAGGTGTCACAGTTTATGGCGATTTTACAGATAAAAACAGGGCACCTATTGTAGCGCTTAATATTGGTGAAAAAGATTCAGGACTTATAAGTGACTTACTCATGGAGAAATATGGCATAGCGACACGAAATGGTGGACATTGTGCGCCACTATTGCATGAAGCATTAGGAACTAAGATGCAGGGGGCTGTCAGATTTAGCTTTTCTTATTTTAATACGGAAGAAGAAGTTAACATAGGGATTAAAGCAGTTCGTGAGTTAGCCAATTAGAGAGATTAGGGTGAGAAAATGAACTTAAAAATGAAATTAATAGAAGCATTACATATAGAAATGAAGGAAAAGATGGTGATTTCTGTAGTAGGTGCAGGCGGAAAGACTACATGCATCCATACATTAAAAGATGAATTTGTGAGAAAAGGGAAAAAAGTAGTAATCACTACAACTACCCATATGTATTTGCCCCATAGTCATTATGTACTGGATGAAGATATAAATGCCATAAAGAAGGCGTTAGCGAAGGAACACTTCGTCATTGTAGGTACAAGGGCAAATGAGGAAAAAATGAAGGGTGTCAGTCAGAAATTTTTTGAGGCACTTTTAGAAGTAAGCGATGTTGTTTTAGTAGAAGCAGATGGGTCTAGAAGGTTACCTGTAAAGATGCCAGCAGCATTTGAGCCAGCCCTTGCAATGGGGACACAAATGGTAATCGTTGTTACAGGCATTGAGAGTATAGGAAGACCTGTAAAAGAAGTCTGTCACCGTTTTGAAATCGCCCAGCAAATATTAGGTGTAGAGGCATCACATCTTTTAGACGCAAAAGATATCGCGACACTTATTTATAAAGGGTACTTAGAAAATAGAAATGCTATGCAGAAGTATGCTGTTTTTATTAATAAAGTGACCGGTGAGAAGGAGCAGCAAAAAGCTGAGGAGATTCTAAGGTATCTCAAGGAAATGGATTATACAAATGCTGTAGTGCTTAAAGAAGGCAAGTTTTTCTAAGAAGCATCATCGCGGTAAGATATAAAAGGATAAAGGAGTTATGAATAGATGCAGGAGATTTACTTAAAAATATTAAATATATTACAAACAGGAACGATAGCTTTAGTAAAACTACATATGGGTGCAAAATCTGGAGAAGTAAATGAACTTGAAACACTGGTTATACCAGTGCAAACACCTAAAGAACTTATGTCACATATGTCAGCGTGTAGTGATACCTTATGCTACGCTTATATTCCATCAGAAAGGCTTATTTTACTTGGCGGCGGACATATTGCCTTGCCATTATGTGAATTTGCCAGTAAAACTGGATTTAAAGTGACGGTGGTGGATGATAGGCCACGATTTGCGAGTAAGCAGCGTTTTCCATATGCAAAAGAGACTATTTGTGAGGCATTTCCAGCAGCTATCAAAAATCTAAAAATAACACCTAATGATTATGTGGCCGTTATTACCCGTGGCCATCATGAAGATGAAGCTTGCCTTAAGGCTTTATTAGAAGGTACATGGCCGAATTATGTAGGGCTTATTGGGTCAAGAAGAAGAGTAGGTAGTTTATTTGATAAGCTTGTAGAAGACGGCTTTGATAAAGAAAAGTTAGAAACGATTTGTACGCCAATAGGCCTTTCTATAGGGGCACAAACACCAGAAGAAATTTCTATCTCTATTTTATCAGAGCTGATTAAGGTAAAGCGTACGATTAATCCATTAAAGTCTACAGATAATCTTTGCTTATGTTATGATACACTAGAGTTTTTGGAGCAAATTACACAGCAAGATGAACCTTTTGCCATGGTGATGATTTTGTCAACTAAAGGTTCTACGCCAAGAAAAGCAGGGGCTATTATGGCGGTTACAAAACTTGGATATACCATAGGCTCTATTGGTGGCGGCTGCAGTGAAAATCAGGTGATTCATATTGCAAGAAATATGATAGGCAGTGCAAGTTACAAAGTAGTTACCCTAGATCTTACTAGTGATTTTGCAGAAGATGAAGGCATGGTTTGCGGTGGAACGATGGAAGTACTGATAGTTGGTTAATGATAAAATATAAGTAAGAGAGAACGTACAATGATTATAACAAATTGCCATATTATTTATAAAGATAGGATAGAATTTGGGTCAGTAAGGGTTGAAGCAGGAAAAATCAAGGCAATCAATCCAAAAGAATACGGAGGCGCTGAAGTGTTAGATGCTAAGGGGTTATATCTTTCGCCAGGCTTCATTGATGTACACATTCATGGTGCAAATGGATGTGACACTATGGATGGAACAATAGAAGCTATAAATAATATTTCAAAGGCTATTTTGAAGCATGGGACAACCTCTTTTTTACCAACGACAATGACCGTTGCTATTTCTGAAATTCAGCAGACGCTGAAGGCGATTAAGCTACTTAAAAATGGAGGAAGTGAAGGGGCACAGATATTAGGCGCCCATCTAGAAGGCCCATTTGTAAGTCCTAAAGCGATAGGTGCGCAAAATCCAAGGTATCTAGAGCGGCCGTCTATAGAAACCTATAAGCAGATGGTAGCAGGATGCGAGGAAGCAGTAGTATCTATTACGCTTGCACCTGAATTAGAAGGTGCGAAAGAACTTATTGCGTATCTTAAGGCGCAGGGCATTGTATGTTCAGCAGGACATACAATGGCAACTTATGAGGAGATGCAAGAGGCCATAGGGTGGGGGATTTCACATTCTACGCATTTATATAATGCGATGCGCCCATTTAACCATAGGGCCCCTGGTGTGGTAGGTGCCATCTTTGATAGTAATATTACGACAGAAACAATTGCTGATGGCATTCACAGTACTTATTCGGCATTACGTATTGCCTATAAGCAAAAAGGGACAGATAAGGTGTTACTTATAAGTGATGCAATGATGGCATGTTGTATGCCAAGTGGCGACTATGCCTTAGGTGGACAAAAGGTTATTGTGAAAGATGGGGCAGCGCGGCTTGAAAATGGTGCGTTAGCAGGTTCTGTGCTCACTTTAGATAAGGCAGTACGTAATGTTTATGAAAACTGCAACTTACCGTTATATGAAGCTGTGAAGATGGCAACTTATAATCCTGCAAAGTTATGTAAGGTAGATACTCATAAAGGTTTAATTCAAAAAGGCTATGATGCCGACCTATTATTATTTGATGAAAAGGTTCAGATTAAGAAAGTTTTTATTAAAGGTCAAGAAGTTTATAGTGAGATGTAAACTTAAATTTATAGCATAAAGGTAGCCCGTGGCAATGGCAATAAAGGCGGGAATCATAAGTAGCTTCATGAATGGATTTAGAGACAATGACACATACTACTTCAATAGGAGTGATGATGTATGGAGATTCCTTTTTTATTAAAGCCTATTATTTTATTTATTATAGCTGTTGCACTTATACGTTTTACAGGAAGACGTTCCATTTCACAAATGACTATTGCACAGACAGTAATGATGATTTCTATTGGTGCAATCATTGTGGAACCTTTTGCAGATAAGGATGTTATCAAAACGATTATTGCGTGTATTATCTTTGTTGTGCTCTTGATTATTTTTGAATTATGTTCATTTTATTCTAAAGGATTTAAAAGGCTGGCCGTAGGGGATAAAGTGGTTATTATTCGGAATGGCATTTTTGTTGAGTCAGAGCTTAAGAAGATGCGCATTACAAAAGAAGAAGTGCTATCTAGATTAAGACAGGAAGGGATAGCAAAACTTTCATATGTAGAAGAAGGTACATTAGAAACAAATGGAGAGTTTGGTTTTAAGCTTACAAAGGCAGCAGAACCTGTAAGAGTAGAAGATATGATTTATATTTTAAATGAAGTGCTGAGTGAAGAGGCGAAACAAAAGGCTATTGTGAAAGTAGAAGACTTTATGAGGCATCATGAAGAACGTTAAAAGTAAGCTTTATAGTGTTATATAAATAGTGACCAATCCTTGAGCAACGAGACATAGAAGCTCAAGGATTTTTTTTATAGATGTGTATGTATTTCAAGAAGATATTCTCTATAAGAGGTATAATAAATTAATATATCAAAAATTCTCAAAAGTGTGATAAAATATAAAGAAACCAACTATAACTTAAATGATACATCGCATAAATAGGTTTTTCCCAATGATTTCACATGACTAAAAATCATGGATAACTAAAATTTATAGAGAAACCAACTAAAAACTTGAAATATACATGTACGTAAGTTGTTTTCTCTCAATGATTTCACATGACTCAAAATCATGAGTAACTAAAATTTATAAATGTGAAATCTATATAAATGTAAAATCTATATTGAGACTTAAATATATAATGAAGGAGAGAAAGAATATGCCATCTATTAATGTTGAAAATGAAGAAATATATTACAGTCAGATAGGGAACAAAAAAGCTGAGAAATCTTTATTTTTCATTCCAGGTTCAGGGATGACAAAAGAGTTTATGGGACTGTTTTCAGACCAATTTGCAGAGTATAACACAATTACTGTAGATTTACCAGGGCATGGAGAAAGCTGTACTTCTGTAAAAAGTTCCGTTGAGGACTTAACAAGTTGCCTAGCACAAGCCATTAAAGGACTTATAGCAGAAAATGTACTTTCTAAGGAAATAGTTGTTTTAGGATATTCATTAGGAGGATTTGCAGCCATTTCATTAGGGTTACAAAACATTCCAGAAATTAAGCAGATTGTCATTATCAGTTCTTGTGCGGATTTAGCAACTAACCCTTTAGGCAATATGTTAAAGGCAAGCACGACAGTCGATCCTGATGTGATTTATAGCATTGTATGTGGAAGTGCTACACCCAAGGAAAGAGCAGCAGAGATTAAGCAGCTTTTCTTAGACTATTTAAGAGATGCAGATCTTTTATATCAAGACCTTGTAAGTGCTGCACCTTTTGATATTTTAAGTAAAGTTTCCAGTGTAAGTGTTCCAGTGCTAGTGGTAATCGGCGATGAAGACCAAGTTATTCAGCCTAAAGATGCAGTGAATTTAGCTGAAACAGTACAAGATGGACAGCTTATTACATATAAAGGTTTTGGTCACGGTATGTTATTTGAAAATACAGCACAAGTTATAGCGGATATTAAGAAATTCATTAAATAATGTGTATTAAAAACTCCTTGAAAATGATAAGATTTCAAGGAGTTTTTAGTACATATTTT
Organism: Cellulosilyticum sp.; assembly: GCF_982396655.1. NCBI lineage: Bacteria > Bacillati > Bacillota > Clostridia > Lachnospirales > Cellulosilyticaceae > Cellulosilyticum > Cellulosilyticum sp. Next base: position 80,647 of record NZ_CEVXFV010000011.1, read on the forward strand.
GTGGTATAACCCTTAAATGTAAAGTATAGATAAGAAAGATTCTGGCTTTTTAATAAGCACGTCAAGTATTTTTAGAACATCTTCCAAAAAGTGAATATTAGTCAATAAATATGTGATAAAAATTTCAAAGAAGCATATAAATGTAGAGTAAAACAAGAATAGAAGGTGTTAGTATGAAAAAACGAATTTGGGCATGGGCATTTGCAGCAGCTATGTTAGGTGGTAGCTTAAGTGTTCAAGCACAAGCAGTTACTACAGATAACACAAATAATACAGAGACAACAAAAGTTGAGACGACGAATCAGGAAAAACAAGCAGTACAAGTAACATTTAAAAAGCTAGGTGGAGAAATTAGAGATGGTAGAAAAGGTTCATTACTTGTAAAAATCAGAGGCAATTACCCTATTTTAACTGCAAGTAGTGAAAATGCAGCGGTTAATAAGATTAATGATTATTATAAAGCACAAGTAGAAGCGGTTAATAAGCAAAAAGAAGTGGCTTATGAGGCAGCTAAAGAATACTACAACAAAGAAGTTTATAAGAGTGATGAAGGCGATCCTAATTCTTGGAAAGGATATGAACTCAATAATACTTATACGCTAGCGCATCAAGGCGATAAAGTGATAAGCTTTATTAAGTTAGATAGCAGCTATACAGGTGATGAAACTACCGGACCTAAACGTTCTATAGAAAACTTTGATTTAAATACAGGTGAGCTTTTAACGTTTAAAGATATTGTAACTGATGAAACGAAGGCACAACAATATATTCATGATTATATTGTTGATGAGATTAAGGATGCTGTTGATGATGATAAAGGTTACTTATATTATGGCTATAAAGATCATGTTGAAGAATGCCTTGCAGAAGGTAATTGGTACTTATCAGATTCAGGTATTGTAGTCTTAATGAATGAATATGTTTTCACACCTCAGGCAGAAGGCACTAAGACATTTTATATTCCACTTAGTACATTCCCATATTTAAAAGAAGCATATAAATAATCATAATACAATTTATCATGTTGCTATAAGTTCAGTAATTAAAGCAATAGCATTATCAAAAAGAAGGAGGTGCTTTAGGTGACATCTCCTTCTTTTTGTGCTATTTAAAACGAGGGATTATGAGTTGCGGGCTTAAAAATTATAGACTATACTAGAGAAGTAATAGATAATAATTTATCATATATAATAATAATTATTATATAAAAGTGCTAGAAAGGGAATATTATGGAAGAATCAAAGATGATAAGTGCCATTAATAATAATCCTTCTATTATAAAGATGATTAACAGTCCTACGGATGAAATGAAATTATTGGCCGTTCAGAAAAATGGTTTAGTATTAGAATATATTAAAAATCCAACACAAGAGATGGCGCAAATAGCGGTGGCAAATAATCCAAGAGCTATTAAATTTGTCGCAGAGCCAACTTATGAAATGATGGAAATGGCTATTCAAAGTGGCTGGAGCCTTCTCGGCGTGATTGCAAATCCACCGGAAGAAATTATTAGATTAGCCATTAGGGCGTCTGGTTGGGCAATCCAATATGTTAAAGCACCAAGTGAGGCATTGCAGCTAATGGCAGTTAAGCAAAATTATGATGCTATAAAATATATTAAAGAGCCGTATGAGAGCGTACAGGAGGAAGCCGTAAGCCAGAGCTATGATGCTTTAAGATATATTGCCTGCCCAAGTGAAACAGCACAGTTGATGGCAGTTAAGGCGAATGAAGCAGCGATTAATTTCATTGCAGACTTAAGCGAAGAAAAAATAATAACATTTTTAAAAGCTAATATTTTAGTCATTAAATATGTGTCAAAGAAAATAAGTACAGAAACATTAGAAGAAGTTTTAAGACAAGTCTTATCTGAAGAAAATGTAGATGAAAAGTACGTGAGGGATTTCTTAAACTGCAGTGTGATTGATAGAAATAGTCATAATATTGCTCTTGATAAGGTGATGTTTATTTATAAATACGGCAGTAAAAAGGCAAAGCGCATTACAGTAGATGAGAGATTAAGGATGTTATAGGAGAACAAAGTGATGAATTTTACAGAAACATTACAAAGTGCAGCGTTAGTATTAGCTACAGGAGAGGTACCCTTAATAATAGGAGAAAGTGGTATTGGGAAAACTGCTCTAGCTAAAGAATTAGCAGCCATGAATAAATGGCATTTGATTGTCATTGACGGCAATTTATTAAAAGAGGGAGAAATTGGTGGTCTACCAACGGTAGAAAGTTATGAAGTAATCGATGAGCAGGGAAAGGCAGTTCAAAAGAAAACAACCATATATGCGGTGCATCATAAACTACGTGAAATTGATGAGACAATTAGACAAGGAAAAGATGTACTTCTATTCATAGATGAGATTAACCGCTGTGAACATACGGTACAACAGGAGTTAATGAACCTGATTTTAAATCGTGAAATAAATGGTTATAAATTAAATGATAAGGTCAATATTTTAGCAGCCATGAATCCTTCTAGTAAGTATGGCAGTAATTTTGATTATCAGGTTGTAGATATGGATGCGGCACAAGAAAATAGATTTGTATGGCTGCAAATGGAAAGTGATTACATGCAGTGGCTTAAGTGGGCAGTAGGTGCAGACATTGAAGAAAAAGTTATCGAATTTATTTCAACATTTCCAGAATACTTAAATCAAAGAAATGAAGAGGATGTACGTGCTACACCTAGAAGTTATGAAAGAGTTTCTAAGAGTTATAAGATTTATAAAGCACAAAAAGAAAGCATACCAAGAGCTGTATTTTTAAATGTAATCAAAGGAAATGTGGGGAAAGTCATTGCAGAAGAATTTATGAGCTTTATTGAGGCGGATGCAAGTCCAATCATCACGTATGAAGAGGTATTTAATGGAGAAGTGCTTGATGCGGCTATTATAGACAAACTTAAGGCTGAGACACATACAAGGCTTTATTTATCTGCAATGAATATTATAAAGAGATTAGAAGAACAATTTGAAAATGGCAATATAGAGGCAGTAAGCAGTATGGCATACATCTCACGTTGGATAGAATTTTTAAGAGGCTATCCTATGGATTTAAGGGTAGGTCTTATGAAAGAGATGAAAAACAGTTTTCCACAGGTTTATAAAAATGCATTAGAAAGTGATGCTTTTACGGACTTATATTTTGAGGCTTATGCATCAATTCGAGGATAAAAAATGGCAACTTATTTTGAAGAACAAGTAAATAGCTTAATTGAAAAAGCAAATGCAGTTATAAGTACCCATGCAATGCTAAAAGCTAATCGTAAAGGTGAAAGCATTGAAGTAACAGTGCCAAAAGCATTTAAAGAATCTTTTTTTAAACTTGTAGATCAGGTGACTTTGAGCTTAATGGAGGAGCAGGATAACTTCTATGGTTATTTTTTGTTTCAGATGAATAGGGAAATCAAGTTTGATTTAGCAAGTCCTACAGGTGTTAATTTTAAAGGGGCCAAATATGTGATGTATTTTAATCCGTTAATCTTTTTAAATCTTACATTAAGCCAAATGGAGACAAGCATTAAGCATGAAATACTTCATATTGTTTCATTACATTTAGTCCGTGCTAAAAATTTAAAAGGCAAATATACAGATTTAGCAATTAATATGGCAATGGATGTAGTAGTCAATCAGTACTTAGGTAACTTGCCGCCTTATGCAACAACTATTGAGCAGATTAACAATCAGTATCAGTTAGATCTAGAACACTATGGGACTTTTGAATATTATGCAGAAAAGTTGCAGTTGGCCTTTGACTTACAAGATGCGGATGATGAAGGTGAGGCAGGTGCCAAAGGTGAAAGTGAAGAGGCGGAAGACAAAGAAGAGGGAGAAGAAGGCATTGCTAGAGCATATGACCCGGAAAAGACACATGATATATGGGCGGCTTCAGAAGAAATAGAGGAAAAGACGCTACAAGATTTCACTGAGAAATTTGTGAGTCGTTCACAAAAAGGGGAGATACCAGCTTATTTAGGCAGTATGATAGCAGCTCTTAAAAGTAGTAGAGGGGAACTACCCTGGAACATATATCTTAGTCGCTTAATGGGGAGTGTAGAGAGTCATTATAAGAAGACGATGACAAGACGCAATCGCAGGCAGCCTGAGCGACTAGACCTACGAGGAAACCTTAGAAGTCATAAGGCAGAAATAGCAGTTGCCTTTGATATAAGTGGTAGTATTAGCGATGAAGAGTTTACTCAAGCAGTAAAAGAAGTGCTTCAGATTGTAAAAAACTATAATCATGAAATTACCATTATAGAATGTGATGATCAGATTAGACGTTGTTATACAGTACGCACAAGCAAGGATATAAAAGAAAGGATGCATATTGCTGGAGGTACGAAGTTTACACCAGTTTTTGACTATGCCAATAAGAAGAACATCGATTTACTTATTTATTTTACAGATGGTAAAGGCGAAGAAACATTAAAGGTTATACCAAGGGGCTACAAGGTACTTTGGGTTATTTCTGGAAGAGGGCAGACACTTTCTTTAAAAGAGCCGTATGGTGCGGTAAAGAAACTAAGTCAGATAGAAGTAAAGGTTCAGGATTTAGACATGAGTGATGTAAGAAGTGATGGCTACTCTATGAACAATCAAGCCCCTAGTCTATAAGCTACTGAGTTTCTCTAAGACTTAAATATAAAAATAGAGGATTAAAATCTTTGCATAAAGATTTTAATCCTCTATTTTTATATATTTACCTGAAAAATTAACAAGCTTCTAAATCAGTGATGACTGAAGAGGGAGTAGGATTTTTATCAAGTACGGCCTCAACAAGTACTGAAATAGCCCCATCCCCTGTAATATTTGTTGCTGTACCGAAGCTATCTTGGGCTGCATGTAGGGCAATCATAAGTGGTTTTTCAAAACCGCCAAAACCAAGCATAGATTCTAGAAGGCCAAGCGCAGCCATAACGCCACCGCCAGGAACACCAGGTGCAGCCACCATTGTTACGCCTAACATTAAAATGAATGGCATCATGAGAGAAAATGTAGGTACCTCACCTTTCATAAGCATAACAGCCATAGAAGTAAGGACTAATGTAATGGTATCTCCTGCTAAATGAATTGTTGCACCCAGTGGGATTACGAAACCTAAAACTTCTTCATTGATATGATTTTTCTTCGCACAAGCTAATGTGACAGGAATCGTTGCAGCAGAAGATTGTGTCCCTACTGCTGTAAAATAAGCAGGCATCATATTTTTAAGCATTTTAAATGGATTGTCTTTCTTAACCCATCCTGCAATGAGATATTGAATGAGGATGTAAGCTATTTGAAGTGAAAGTAAAATCACATAAACGGTTCCAAAAGATTTAAGTGTAGAGATAATTTCGCCATTAAAGCTAATTTTAGCAAAGATACATCCTATGTAGATTGGGACTAATGGAATGAGTACATTTTGAACAACTTTTAAAACAATTTGATTGAACTCTTCCATGCATTTTAATAAAACACTATTTTTAAGGCCAGATAATCCAATACCTAATACAAAGGCAAGAACTAAAGCAGACATAACCCCCATAATAGGTGGAATCTCAATAGAAAAATAAGATGTCACGCTTTGACCAGCTTCTTCAAACATATTACTGCCTTGAATAAATAAAGGTAATAGTGTGCGTCCTGCTAAGAAAGCTAAAACCCCTGCAATGATTGTAGAAGTATAAGCAATAATAGTTGTAATTAAAAGCCCCTTGCCAGACTTTTTGCCAAGTGAAGCGATACCAGGAATAATGAACCCTATAATAATTAATGGAATCATGAAGGATAAGAAGCTTCCAAATAAATCGCCAAGCGTTACTAAAATACGAATAGGCGCATCTAGTGTAAGCATATTACAAACAAGACCTGCTAAGATGCCAATGATTAAACAAATTACAATTCTAGATATAAGTGATAACTTTTTCATGTATGTCCTCCCTGTATGGTATGTATAGGTGTGTATTCGTGTAAAAAACATTTGTATTTATATGAGACTATACAATGAAAAAATGTTTTTGTCAATCGATATTATTAGACAAAATAAAAAAATATATTTTTTTGATATAAAATAAAAAAATACGTACTAAATATTTAAATAGTATGTTTTTAAGGCGCGGACAACTGAAAAGAGATAAGCCGAAACCACATTTGCAAGATGGCGTAAATTGAGCAAAGTTTAAAGCACATAATGATAAAATATGGTCATGGGACAATGGGGGTTGTGGAAAATGCTAAATTAGAAAGGAGATGTTTTGTGAAAAATACTACAGATAAATGAAGGAGATACACAGCAAAGAAAGAGTTATAGCTAAACCTATCTGTGCAAAATGCGAATAAATTGTTATTAATCATCATAATATGGAATTTTATAGTATAATAGTGACAAAGGAACTGTTCGAAATCCATGTGAGGAATTAAAAAATGAAAGACTACTATATGAATAACGTATTATTGCATAATTTTTTACAAGAACTTAATAGTATTTCAAGAATGGCGGTCATTGAGAATGCTTTTACAACAGAAAAGATGATTAATATCTATAGCCATCTCTTGAAGTATAGGTGGAATGAAGTAGGCAAAAAAGTAACAGCAACAAAAGAAATGAATATGGTACTTAAGTGTTGTGAACTGTTTAAATTAAAAAATGAAGCGTTAATTGATTATACCTACATAGAAAATGGAGATATTACAACGGTATTTATACCACATTATACAATGGTAGCCTATATCAAAGGTGTATTAAGCGTGACACAAGGTATGATGAATCCTCTTAAATTACATATAGAGGTAAGTCAGAGAAAAGCTGAGATTTGGATACAGTTTTTCTTTACAGGACAGGTGAACTTTAAGGAAATTGTGGAAAAAGCGGATTATCTAGATAATGGGCAAGATTATGAGAGCTTCAGTGAAGCTACAAAAAGGTGGCAAGAGACATTCAAAGAAGATTCTTTTAAGATAGCTATTCAAGAAAATCAGCTAGAGATATGTTTTGTGTGCAGATGACATATGGGAGTAATCATGAAGAAAATCATACATTATATAAAGAATACATCACTTGGTATGCAGCTGCTGAGTGTTTTTGCGGCTATAGGAATTATAATTGGAAGTCTGATGGTTATAACATTTAGTTTAAATTATACAACGATGGAAAATCATAGTCAGTATCTACAATATATTTCTATGATGAGTAAATTATCAGAAGAAATAGATGGTAGTAAGAAAGTGATTAATCAGATGATGTATACTATGAGCGGTGATGAAAAGCAGCAAATGAGTAATCATGCAAAAGAAGTAAAAGAGTTAATTGCAACGATTAGAGATAAGACTACATCTGTTGATATTAAATTACGACTTCGTGTAACAGCGTACTTGGTAGAGCAGTATGAAGAAAAAGCGAGGCTGCTTAGTGAAACGTTAGCGCATGAGCAGTATTTAGAGGTCATAGAGATATTAAATCGCATCGATATTTATATTCAAGAAATGATTTCTTGTAGTGTTAAAGAAAACGAAGCACTTTTACAAGCAAGCTTAAAAAAGAATAAGATGCTTCAGTATAGTTTGATGAGTATAGCCTTTGGTATAGTTGGCATGATTATGTATCTATGCTTAAGGTATAGTAGATACCTAGAAGAACTGATTGGTAATATATTGGCCCTTACGAAACGTGTGGCAAAGGGAAATAAATCAGAAGTACTTCAGATTCAAGAAGGACCTGAGGAAATTAGGGAAATTATAGCAAGTTTCAATGGCCTGATTAGAACGATGGAACAGTTAAATCAAAAAGCAGATGAAAAGGCACAATTGGAATTAAAATTAGCAGAAGAAAAGCTAGCAAGAAGTCATATGAATGAGTTGCTAAAAGAAGCACAGTTACAAGGTTTACAATTTCAGATTCAGCCTCATTTCTTATTTAATACATTAAATGTTATATCGATGATGGCAATTATGGAAGATAACCGAAAGGTTTATGATTTAATAATGGCATTGTCAGGGTTTATGCGATATAGCCTAAAAAAAACTACGGCCTTGGTAAGTTTAGATGAAGAACTGGATATGGCTCAGAAGTATCTTTATATATTAAAAGCAAGATTAGGGAGTAAGCTGGAATATGAAGTAAGGAGTGAAATTCAGGAGGAAATAGAAGTGCCACCTTTTATTTTACAACCTATTGTGGAAAACGCCTTTCGTCATGGACTAGAAGAAAAGATGGGAAAGGGTAAGATTGTTGTACGCATAACCAGACGGAGAGAATATGTAATCCTACGTGTATTTAATGATGGCATAGGCATGGAAAAAGAAAAACTTGCAGCACTACGTAAGCAGTGTAGGCCTCAAACAGTACGTATGGATCAAGAGCAGCATATAGGCATTCAAAATGTAGTATATCGTTTAAATATGCTATTTAATGATAAGGTGAATTATAAAATTTATTCTAGTGTAAGACGTGGTACATTATTTACAATTGAAATTTTATCATAAGCAGGAAAGTGTAGGTTGAAGAATATGTTAAGGTTATTATTGGTGGAAGATGAATATATCGAAAGAGAAGCGATGAAGCATATTATAAGCCAAAGGTTTCAAGGGAAGTTTGAAATTAAAGAGGCCAGTAATGGTTTAGAAGCGACTGAACTGGCAAAAGTATTTAAACCGCAAATTGTTTTCCTAGATATAAAAATGCCCGGATGTTCTGGGATTGAGGTGGCAAGGAGATTAAGAGAATTTTTACCAGATGCCAATATGATTTTTATTACAGCTTATGATTATTTTGATTATGCCAAAGAAGCTATTTCGCTAAGAGTAGATGAATTTTTACTTAAGCCTGTAGATGTGGATGAAGTATGCAAGTATATAGAAAAGGTTATGCATAAGTTAGAAGAAGAAAAGTTACCTGCTGCCTATACAGAAAAGATGGAGCAGGAATTTTCTGTGATTAAAAGAAAGTTTCAGATGGAATTAAAAGAACTCTTACTGGACAATAATGCCAAAGAAGAACGAATTACGCAATATCTACATCTAATGGATATAAAGATGGCATGTGCAGTTATAGGTTTGATTGACTTTACAACGATTGCTCAGTATGAGGAGATTGGCAGTATTCAAAAAGAATTCATTAAAGAACGTTTAAAATGTAAGCTAGAACGTAAGTGTGAACAAAATGAGATTATTGCGCTTACAGGAGAACTCAAAGATTTAATGACAGTTATTTTCATAGTAGAGCAGGAGGAGCGGGCACAAATAGATTATGCCAGTAGGGTAGCCAATATAGAAAAGAAACTAAAAGAAGATTTAGATGAATGTATCAGACTAATTGGGATGTCTATTTCGTATCAGCTTTCAAAACCAGTTATGCAGGCAGGAGACATTCCAGCAGTATTAGAACAGGAAAAGGAAAGACTATTTGAGCTAACGTATAAGGAAAAGAAGAGTTATCCTTATGAGATAGAAGATGATGTCATAGAATATATTCGCAAAAAAGAATTTGAGGCGGCTAGAGAAGCAATCATAAGGCTTATAGCAGATTTAAAGAGTGAATGTGAATTTATAGAATTTAGAAATGAGATTCAAGGACTATATACAATGATAGAACGAGCGATGCGTAGAAACGCATCACAATGTTTAATGCCACATGCAGAGCGAATAGCCAGTGATATTTCAAGTTACATAGAGATGGAAAACTTCTATAACCGTCTGATGACATATGCCAAGAACATGATGGGCCAGATGCCAGACCGCAATCAAATGCTTATTGAGAAGATTTGCAGATATCTAGAAGTACATTATAACGAAGATATTTCCTTAGAAGAAGCAGCAAGTATGATAGGTTTTAGTTCTTTTTACTTTACAAAATTAATGAAAGAATATATGAATATGAGCTATGTAGACTATATTACATCTCTGAGGGTTGATAAGGCAAAGCAGCTTTTAGAAAAAACGAAGATGAGTGTAAAAGATGTAGGAATTGCAGTAGGCTATGAGAATGCTAATTATTTTACAAGGGTATTTAAAAGAATAGAGGGGGTTGCCCCAAGTCAATATAAGAATAGGTTCAGCTAAGTTTTTTAGGGCTGGGCCTATTCTTATATTGTTTTTGTGAAAAATAGAAAACAATATTGTGCTATAAAAGTTTGCCTTATAAAAAATAGGGCAAAAAAGTGAAGTTTATAACAATATATGAAATAGAGTGCCAATACTGATGTTTGCTATAATTTTTATATAATTAGTAATTAGCTTGGAGGAAGGTAACGTTGAAAAAATATAAAGCATTAGTAGCGCTTATAACAGGTATGGCAATGACAGTGGTTATGTCAGGCTGCGGGGTAGAAACATCAGCAGGTGTCAAACAAAAAGTTTGGAATGTAGCCGTTATTCAAACTGAAGATCATCCTCAGACCATGGCAGTTAAGAAAATGGGAGAAGTATTTACTGAGCTTACAGATGGTAGATATAAATTTGAGGTTTATCCAAATGAACTATTAGGACCTCAAAGAGAAACATTAGAACAAGTACAATACGGTATTATTGAGATGGCTGTAGTTGGGAATCCAATCCTTTCAAGTATGGTAGATGGCTTCTTAACTTTTGAAATGCCATTCTTATTTGATGATGAAGCACATCAAAAAACATTCTTTGAAGACTCACCAGAAGTCGCAACATTATTTGGACAAGCAGAAGAATATAACTTAAAAGTAGCTTCTCAGTTTACAGCAGGGACACGTAATATGTATGCTAATAAACCCATTGAATCAGTAGCTGATTTAAAGGGGATGAAAATTCGTACGGCTGAATCAGATACATATATTAAAATGATGAAATGTCTTGGTGGTGCAGCGACGCCAATGTCTTTTGGCGAAGTATTTACAGCTATTCAATCAGGGGTAGTAGATGGGGCTGAAAATAATGAAGCTTCTTATGCCAATACAAAGCATTATGAGATTGCACCATATTATTCGTATACAAGACATTTAATCGTACCAGATTATGTCGTTGTTAATAATGACCTTTATGAAGACCTTTCTGAAGAAGATCAGGCAGCATTTGATGAAGCTGCACGTATTGCAAGAGAATATGAGTATGAGCTTTGGGAAGCAGAAACAGAAAAATACCTTCAAAGTGTAAAAGACAATGGCGCCAACATTATAGAGGATGTGGATGTGGCATCTTTAAAAGAAGCAGTAAAACCTCTTCATGCAGAATTAACACAAAATCCAGAAGTCAAAGTTGTCTATGATGCAGTTAAAGCGGTCGCACGATAGGAGGATTAACATGAATCAATTAAGAAATATCATTAATAAATGTACAGAGTGGCTTGCGTGTGCCATATTAGCCATCATGACAATTCTTGTAACATGGCAAGTTGTAACACGTTTTGTATTTAAAGCACCAAGTTCTATAACAGAAGCATTGGCAAAGTATTTATTTGTATGGTTAGTATTAATTACAGCAGCTTATGTTGTAGGTAAAAGAGAGCATATGGCAATTGAATTCTTTGTGAACAAATATTCATTTAAGACAAAAACAATTCTTGAGATTATTGTACAGGTTTGCATCTTCTTATTTGCCACAATTGTTTTAACTTATGGCGGTGGCTATATTGCAATACACGCTATGAGCCAGACAGACTCGGCATTATCGATTCCTATGGGGATTGTTTATCTTGCATTGCCAGTAAGTGGCGTTTTATCAATGTTTTATTCAGTGTGTAATATCATTGATGACGTGAAATCATTTAAATCAAACAAAGCACAATAGGAGGAAACATTCATGAATACAGCACTTATATGTGGACTGATTATGATTGTTGTCATTCTCGGTTTACTTTATATTAAAACACCAATTAGTATTAGTGTTGGAATAGGGGCAGCCCTTTCAATGGTTGTCGTATTACCAGGAGCAAAGGCAGCATTAATGTCAGCACAAAAAATCTTTACAGGGATTAATTCTTTCACCTTACTTGCCATTCCATTCTTCATCTTAGCAGGGATTATTATGAATAATGGAGGGATTGCAAGAAGACTCGTTAACTTAGCGCTTGTATTAGTAGGTAGACTTCCAGGTTCATTAGCACTTACTAATGTTGTGGCGAATATGTTATTTGGCGCTATTTCTGGTTCTGGTTCTGCAGCTTGTGCAGCAATTGGTGGGATTATGGGGCCATTAGAAGAAGAAGAAGGTTATGACAAAGATTATGCAGCAGCAGTTAATATTGCATCTGCACCAACAGGAATTTTAATTCCACCGAGTAATACATTAATTATTTTCTCAACAGTAGCTGGCGGTGTATCAATTACATCTTTATTCTTAGCTGGGTATATTCCAGGAATTCTCTGGGGGATTGCCGTAATGGTTATTGCCTATCTTATGGCGAAGAAGAGAGGGTACAAAGGTAGAGCACGCGTACCATTTAAAGTGGTTGTGAAAACATTTTTAGAAGCACTTCCAAGTTTATTATTAATCGTTATTGTAATTGGCGGGATTCTTGGCGGCGTATTCACACCTACAGAAGGTTCTGCAATTGCAGTATGTTATGCATTAATTTTATCATTCATTTATAAAAACATTAAAGTATCAGATTTACCAAGAATTTTACTTGAATCTGCAAAGCTTACAAGTATTATTGTATTCTTAATCGGCTTATCTTCAATTATGTCTTGGATTCTTGCCTTTACAAAAATTCCAGATTTAATTGCCTCAGGGTTACTTGGTATTTCTAGTAATCCAGTGATTATCTTGCTTATTATGAATGTGATTTTATTAGTGCTTGGGACATTTATGGACCCAACACCTGCTATTTTAATCTTTACACCAATCTTTTTACCAATCGTAGAGAGCTTTGGTATGCATCCAGTACATTTTGGTGTAATGATGACATTTAACTTATGTATTGGTTGTATTACACCGCCAGTAGGTGCAATTCTCTTTACAGGATGTAAGGTATCCAATGTATCTATTGAGCAGGTTATTAAGACATTATTACCATACTTTGCAGCCACTATTGTGGTGTTATTATTAGTCACATTCTTTGAACCATTAACACTTTGGTTACCAGCTATGGCAGGTTTGCTGAAATAATGATAAAATAGGTTGTTCTAGTTGAAACTAGGACAGCCTATTTTTTACGTTTGGAGGTAAAAAGGTGAATAGAAATCACAAGATTGTGATAGGTATGATATTGGTGATAGGAACCATTATTTTAACAAGTATGAAGTTAGATCAAAAGCAAGTATTTAAATTAGCAGAAGTTCAAGGAATAGATTACCCCACTTCTATTGCCAATCAGAAATTTGCAGATTTGGTAAAAGAAAAGACAGCAGGAAGAATTCAGATAGAGATATATACAGATGGTAAATTAGGAGAAGAAACAGAAGTTATTAAAGAAATGCAAAGTGGTAACATCGCCTTTGGTCGAGTTTCCATAGGCCCTTTAGCAGAATATGTAGACCAGTTGCATGCGCTCATGCTACCTTACTTATATGCAGATAGTGCCCATATGTGGCGCGTATTAGAGGGCGAAGTGGGACAAAGTATGTTAGAGGCCTTAGGTGAAGCAGGTTTAATGGGACTTACCTGGTATGATGCAGGAGCAAGAAGCTTTTATTTCACTAAAGAGATAACGCGTATTGAAGATTTTCAAGATCAAAGAATTCGTGTGCAAAAAAATAGTCTCATGTATGCCATGTGTGAGGATTTAGGTGCAAAACCAGAGTCACTGTCAGAAGGGGACATTTATATTGCCATATTAAATGGGTCATTAGATGGTGCTGAAAATAATATTCCAACTTATGAAACCTACAAGCAGTATGAAGTATGTCCATATTATATTTTAGATGAGCATACAAGAATGCCGGAGTTATTAGTTGCTTCACAGCATATTATGAAGAAGCTCAGTAAGGCGGATCAAGCTATTATTTTGGAAGCAGCTAAGGAAGCAGGTGCATATGAACGTACTTTATGGAATGAGAGAGAACAAGAGGCGATTGCACGGTTAAAGGATCAGGGTGTACAGTTTGTTGCGTTATCAGAAGAAATAAAATCTGGTTTAAAAGAGGCCTCCAAAGGTTTGTATGAGGCATTTGGCAGCAAATATGAAAACATTATTAGACAAATTGAAGAAATTAAATATTTAAAAAATATTGACTATTAGCAAGGTCAGTTGTATGATGAAAGAAAGCGAAGGGGCTTATTAAAAGAGCCACTTCGCTTTTTTTTATTTTTTATTAGGGGGAATCGACATGCATGAACTTATTAAACACAGAGAGAGTATTAATCAGTTATTAGCACGATATGGGGTAAAGTTTGGAATTTATAAAAATAAGGTATTTCATGAACAACTATTTCCCTTTGATGCTATTCCTAGGGTGATTTCTAAAGAGGAGTTTGCATATTTAGAAAAGGGACTTATTCAAAGAGTGACTGCACTTAATAAGTTTTTATTAGATATTTATGGGGAAAAGCGAATTGTAGAAGAAGGGATTATTCCAGAGGAGTTTATATTTTCATCTAAAGGATATCTGCCACAGTGTGAGGGAATCTTGCCGCCTAAGGCAATCTTTAGCCATATTTCAGGGATTGATTTAGTACAGGCAAAAGAGGGGACATGGTATGTTTTGGAGGATAATTTAAGAGTGCCCTCAGGTGCGTCTTACCCTATGATTGCAAGAGAAATGACAAGAAGAGCTAGTCCTATGACATTTGTTCATCATCATGTGGTGGATAATAGGGATTATGGTAAGCTTCTAAAAGAGATGATGGATTATGTCAATACCGGAGGTATTAATGTCATTATGACACCAGGACGTTATAATGCAGCCTTTTTTGAACATGCCTATTTGGCAGAACAAACAGGAGCGGTCTTGGCTACGTGCAATGAGCTTTTTGTAGATGAGAACATACTTTATTTCAAAGATTATAGAGGTGATAAACAGAAGGTAGGGGCATTATATCGTCGTATTTCAGATGAGTACTTAGATCCGATGACGTTTTATGAAGACTCCTTAATCGGTATTCCGCATTTAATGGAAGCTTATGCAGCTGGTAATGTGGCGATTATTAATACACCAGGTAATGGGGTAGCAGATGACAAAGGGATTTATTACTTTGTACCGATGATGATTCGTTATTACTTAGGGGAAGAACCCATTTTAAAAAATGCACCTACATATTTGCCATTTTATAAAAAAGATTTTGAGTATGTAATGACACATTTAGAAAAGCTTGTTATAAAAGATGTTTCTGAAGCTGGCGGTTATGGCGTTGTCTTTGGAAAAGATTTAGATGAAGTGGCACTTGAACAGTTAAAACAGACCATTATAAAAGAGCCAAGACGTTTTATTGCCCAGGAAATAGTTGATTTTATAGACTTAGAGATTATGGACGGGCAAGAATGTGTAGAACGAAAGGCAGATTTACGTGCTTTCGTTTTAACAGGAGCAGATGTCAAGGTTTGGGCAAGTGGTTTAACAAGATTTTCAAGAAATGAGGATTCATTTGTAGTGAATTCATCACAAGGAGGAGGTTTTAAAGACACATGGGTATTATCGGAGTAGAGAAAGCAAATCATTTATTTTGGTTAGGACGCTATACAGAAAGGGTGTTTACAACACTTAAGGTATTTTTTAGATATTATGATGTGATGATTGAGAAGGAACCTACGTTTTACAAGGATTTTTGTAAGCGATTAAGCATTCCTAATGTATATTTTTCTAAAGAACAATTTGTCAGTGACTATTTATTTGATAAAGATAATCCAGATTCAATTTATGCCAATTTATTACGTGCTTATCATAATGCGGTTGTGATGCGTAATGACTTAAGCAGTGAATGTTTATCTTATATTCAAATGGCATTAGATGTATTTGAAAATAGCAAAGAAAGTAAGGCACCACTTGTAGCACTGCAGCCAGTTATTGATGACATCTATGCTTTCTGGGGAAGCCTTGATGACTATATGACGTCAGATGAAAGCCGCAACATGATTAAAACAGGTAAATATATTGAACGTCTTGATTTATATTTAAGGCTAAGCATAGGGGAATATGACTTGAAAAAAGAGTGGGATAAGGTAAAAAAACAAATAGGTAAGATCGACTGGGAATATGATAGGAGTAGCCTTGAAGCGTTTGATAGACTATGTGAAAATCAAAATTATAAAGTGAAGGATGTGGGACATGCTGTTCATTTGTTAGAAAGTATTTTTTGAAGGCTAGGGGATAGAGCATGAAAAAGTTAAAATTTATTTTTGAGAGAACATTAACTTTTGAAAACAATGTGGGGATGCATTATTTTTCCTTAAGATGCATCCCACATCATACCAAGATGCAAGAGGTCCATGAGATAAACTTTGAAATGAGTCCGTATGCAAGTTTGGCAAAATCTAAAGATTGTTTTGGAAATCATCTTTATACAGGATGTATTAAAAGGCCACATAACCATTTTTACTTTCATGTAGACGGTATTGTAAGTGTGAAAGGGGAACCACTTGTGGATGAAAACTTAGTGGGACTTTTTAAATATCCCTCTAGCTATACACAAATAGCAGGTGATTTGACCAGTTATTATAATGGATTAAAGATACCAAAGTTTTATAATGACTTAGAGAAGGCAGTATTCTTAATGGAGGAATTAAATGATGAAATGTATTATGAAACGCAGTGTACAGATATACATACGACGGCAGCTCAAGCATTTGAAATTAAAAAGGGCGTTTGCCAAGATTATGCCCATATTTTTTTAGCCTTATGTCGTGCAGAAAAGATACCAGCTCGGTATGTAGCAGGTTTTATACTAGGAGAAGGGGAAACCCATGCATGGGTAGAAGTTTATAGTGAGGGTTTATGGTATGGTTTAGACCCGACCCACAATAGCAGTATAGATGATACGTATATTAAGCTGGCCATAGGGCGAGACTATGGAGATTGTAATATAGATAAAGGCTTATTTTATGGGAATACGACGCAGAAACAAGAAATTATGGTAAAGGTGGAGACATGTGATGATTAAAGAAGTTGTAGCAATTGATTTACCTGTGAACGAAAGACTTGTTATTCAAAAACATACCTTACAACCTGAGCAATTAACAGGAGGTGAAAAAAGGCTGTGTATTGTAACGGGTACACATGGTGATGAATTAGAGGGACAGTATGTTTGCTATGAATTAAACCGGCGTATTAAGGCCGAAAAGCAATATTTGAAAGGGATTGTGGATATTTATCCTGCTTTAAATCCTCAGGGGATAGATTCTATTACAAGAGGCATTCCATTATTTGACCTGGATATGAATCGCATTTTTCCAGGATCACAAGATGGCGCCATGGTTGAATATGTAGCCGCTAAGATTATAGATGATATTATAGGAGCAGATTTATGTATCGATATTCATGCAAGTAATATTTTTCTAAGAGAGGTACCACAAGTGAGGGTAAGTGAAGAAACAGCTGCCAAGCTAGTGCCTTATGCAAAACATTTAAATGTAGAATTTGTTTGGGTACATGCAGCGTCTACAGTGTTGCAATCGACTTTAGCACATAGCTTAAATAGTAGGGGGGTACCTACATTAGTTGTAGAAATGGGCGTCGGTATGCGTATGACAAAAACTTATGGGGAGCAGCTTGTGGCGGGCATCTTTAACTTAATGCAGCAAATAGGCATTTGGGAAGGGCCGGTGGAAGAAGTGATGACACCTATTGTTTCTTCCGACCATAAGGTAGGATTTGTTAATGCAAATGCATCAGGCTTTTTTGTATCAGAGATGAAACATTGGGAAAAGGTTGGTGAGGGGAGTTTGATAGGTAAGATTGTATGCCCTTTAACAGGAGAAGTGCTAGAAGAAGTTGTGGCACCTTGTGAGGGCATTATTTTTACTTTGCGAGAATATCCACTTGTATATAATGGCTCATTGATTGCTAGAGTGCTAGGAGGGATACAATGAAAGAAAAGATAGTTTATGAAATGAAGTCTCTCTATAGACAGCCTTTATGTATTAAGGGATATAGCTTTGGAGAAGGTGAAAAATCTGTATGCATTATAGGTGCGTTAAGAGGCAATGAAGTACAACAGCTATATATTTGTTCAAAGCTTGTACATAGACTAAAGAAGTTAGAAGAACAGGGGAAATTAGTGGCTGGTTATGAAATTTTAGTAATACCATGTGCCAATCCATATTCGATGAATAGTGGCAAACGGTTTTGGGTAATTGACAATACAGATATTAATCGTATGTTTCCAGGATATGACCAAGGGGAGACGACGCAACGTATTGCGGCAGGTATTTTTGAAAATGTAAAAGATTTTAAGTTTGGCATTCAGTTTACAAGCTTTTATATAGCAGGTCACTTTTTACCCCATGTACGTATGATGAAAACAGGTTATGAGGCAGTAAATTTAGCTAAGGATTTTGAGATGCAGTATGCCGTTATTCGAAAGCCTAAGCCTTATGATACGACAACGTTAAATTACAATTGGCAAATCTGGAATGTACAGGCGTTTTCTATTTATACTAATGAAACAGATACAATCGATGAAGTTTCAGCTGATGAAGCTATTCATAGTACACTAAGGTTCTTAAAAGCAAGAGGGCTTATTACAAAGCAGCTTAAGCGAGGGTTTATGACAACGACGCTATATGAGGAAGATATTATTTCTATAAAGGCAACTCAAGCTGGGATTTACAGGTCCTTTAAAAAGCCTGGGGAAGAAGTGCGAGCAGGTGAAATACTTGCCCATATTATTGAACCTAATCTTGGAAAGATTATAGGACAAGTGAGGGCACCTCAATCAGGCATTGTATTTTTCGTTCATGCGAGTGCATTGATTATGGCACAAGATGTGGCATATAAATTAATTATAGCGGAAGACTAGAAGTCTTGCCCTTTTTTGGGGCAAGACTTCTAATTTTTATAGGTGCGCAATATATATAGAAAGAAATCACCTATAGGGATGAAGAATAAATATTTAATAGGTAATTGCGAAACTACTGTTTAAAAATGAATAGCACTCCTTTTAAACA
>NZ_CEVXFV010000012.1:0-97175 GCF_982396655.1 Cellulosilyticum sp.
ATCCAAGGGCTTGTTTGCTATGTCTACTTCTAGGTTTCTTTTTTTCACACTATCCCTCCTAATCTACTTTTACTTGAGTCCCTTCTAATCTTATATTGCCCGCTTCATCTAAAAGTACCCTGCCACCCTTATCACAAGCTATCTCTACTGTTTCTAAAGCCGTCATTGTTAAATCTTCTTTTACCTCAATTTGAATAGTCTCTTCTGCAGTGACATGCACACTTTTTTGTCCATATAAACTAATAGCACCATTTTGACCAACTGTAAGAACTGCTACGCTGCCATTACATGCAATGCGTATACCTTCTGGTGCTAATTTCACTTCTTTGTCATGAACTGTTCCTAAATACTTGACATCTGGATTACTCATACGATCTGTGCCACCTGTAGGTGTGTCATAAATGCTTACGGCACTTAATGCAACTGAATCTTTAGTATACTTAGTTGGAAAATAAACACGCACTGTATCACCAATCTCTGGCATACAATACCAACCACTTCCATCATTAGAAGCAGACATTGTAGAATATGGAAACCAATAGGCTTTTGCTTCATCCTGACTCTCATCTATATCTAGATGTACCTTTACTTTGTCCTCATTAGGCACTAAAATTTTTCCCCCTAATGAGACCCCTACTAAATGCATAGGAAAAATCTCAATTTCTTTTAGTCCCGATTTAATTTGTAATTCATAGTGATTAACAAATAATCCTTCAATTAACTCATAGGTAAACTTTTTAATATAGAAGGTGTGGCCATTTAACACAATATGATGCATAAGATATAAAATTTCATCTGCTTCTACTTCATAAATGGTATAACTTACTTCATAAGTTGGCGTTGCTGTATTAGCTTTTACTTTATAGTAGTTATCTAAATCCTTTTTGACATTAATTTTTTTAATCACCATTTCTGGCGCTTTTACACTGGCTACTGCAGCATAAAAGCGAATGCCTTGTACTTCTACAGCTGGGAATAAACCTTCATTAAATGTAGAAGTAATACGCTTAACAAATTGCCAATCTGTTTCCTCATACTGTACTAAAAGCTGTCCTATAGGTACATTAGGGATATTTAAAATACATTCTGCATGACTATAGTTCTTTACAATGCTTTTTATGACCTCATGATAAGTCATATTAATATCTTGAAAAGACCTAGAGTGCCTTGTGATATCCATTAAATAAGTATAGCTTTTAGCTTCTAAATAAAGCCAATAAACTTCTGCTTCAAAACGCACACTCACTTTCGTAGCAATCCCATAAAATAAGCTTATTTTCTTATCTTTATCTTCTACATAAAGCTCAATAGGATAATTAGAACCCGTGGCATGAATAAGCTCTTCTTTTCCTTCTTCCTTTAATAAGGCCTTAACATATGCTGTAGTATGTTCCCCCATATTACCTTGTATTTTGCAATTTGCTATTCCCTCCACTTCATAACCTGATAATCTCAAATTTTGAAATCCATATGCCATCTTTATCCTCCTCTCTATCTATGAATTCTCATATATTTCTTTTGCATTTAGTTTAGTGATTCCACCTGGTAACATTTCAATATGCCCTTCAGCTTCACATAATAAATCTATCTTCTTGTCTGCACTTATCATTGCTTCCTTTTCAGCTCTTAATGAAACATCCTCTATAGCTGTAATGGATATATTATCAATGCCACTTACTTCCACGCTACCATCTAGTTTTAAGTTAATTTGTCCATTGCCACTATCAGCTACAATAAACACGCCTTCCGGTGTAAAAATAACCTGCTTATCTTGTGCTGTACTTATATTCTTATTGGTAGGATCCCCCATCATATCCCCTTCTTGAGGTGTATCTGGTGTATGGGATTTAATATTTGTAATAACATATCCTTCTTTTTCATCATGTATAGGAAAATAAGCCCTAACGCTTTCCCCTATCTCAGGCATGCAATACCAGCCACTTCCACCTGAAGATGCTGATACGGTGGAATAAGGAAACCAGTAAGCTTTTGCCACATCTTGTGCATTATCTATTTCAAGTTGTACACGTACTCTATTACGTTGTACTTGTAATATAACCCCATCAATCGAAACACCTGTGATTCTTTCGTTATAGAGCTTCTTTTGACGTAACCCCTTTTTTTGACGTAAGAAGTAATAGCTAATTAATTCACCACCTTCTAGTTTTCTCTCAATATGATGAATATAAAATGTCATTTCTTTATAATTTACTTCTGTTCCTAATGACAAATAATCATATGCACCTACCTTGTAGGTCACATAATGAATAGGTGCCATATCTGGTAAGCTATTGCTTTGTATTTCATTGTAATCCTGTAAGTCTTTGCTAATTTCATAAGGCAAATCTTCCCAATTTACCTTTGCATATTGCCTTGGCACGCCTGCATGATATCTTATATTTGTAAAACCATTTTCAGGATACAAACCAGCTTGATATCTTGAGATAAAACGCTTAATAAAAGCCCAATCTGTTTCTTCATATTGCACCACCAGTTCCCCAATGGGCTCATTAGGAATTTCAAGTAAACAATCACTTTGAGGATAATCTTTCATAATGCTCTTAATCACTTCATGGGAAGTCATATTAATATCTTGAAAAGACCTTGAGCGTCTTGTGATATCCATACCATAGGTATAACTACTTGCCTCTAGGTACAGACTATATAAATCTCCTTCTGTATTAATACTGATTTTCCTAATATGTCCTTGAAAAAGTGAAGTTGCCTCTTCACCTGCATAATAGAGATTAATAACTTGGTCTAGTTCATGAATCATTTCTGCTCGCATTTCATCTGTTAAAATAGCTTGTAAAATTAATGTGCTATGATTGTTAATCGTTTCTTCTATATGTATTTTTTTAATATAGAGGACTTGACAAAGTGTAATCTTGAGTTCCTTATAAGTAATGATTGACTGCTTCATACTTACTCCCCCTATCATTACATATTTTCATTCATTTCTAATACAAGTGCTTCAAGTAATAAGCACCCTACCTCATTTGTTTCCAAGCAATTCAAATTACCCATTATGCGTCTTTCATTTTTATGTACAAAGAGAATAATATTATAAATCCAGCCTTTTTTAGAGGGTGTACGATAACTTAAATAATCTAATTTCTCTAATGCTATGGCCTTTTGGATTCCTATATAAGCTGGTATCTTTTTAAAGTTTTCTTCCATTTCAACCTTATATTCTTCTATAGTTTTTATAGGTAAATTTTCATCAACATAAGTAAACATTTCACAAATACAATGGCGATTACTTGTAAATACTATAGCCTTTTCATCTGTTGTCACTTCATCAAAGAAATTTTTTGCAAGTCTCAAAGGTAGTTTCTCCTCGAAGTACTTCTTGCGTTCAAATTCTAATTTAATGCCATCTAATTCTAGTGTGTCTTGCTTAATTTGACTTCTTACTTCATCCAATGTCAACTTTTTTACGGTTTGACTTTCCTTAGCTGCTTCTAACTTTTGTGCAGCTTCTTCTCTTTTTTGCTGTCTACTTGCTCTTTCTAACTGTGCTATTTTTTCATCTAAAAATGTCATTTACTCACTCCTTTCTATTAATCTACTAAAATGCCCTTTCCAAATCCCTTACGATAATTTTTCTTTTGTTCACCTCTTTGAATCCTTCTTAATATATTAGAAAGCCCTTCATAAAGTGTCATCTGAGATGCTTCATTATTTATTGGTTCATCTTTTGCATTTAAGTACGCTTCTAAAACGTTGCGTTCTAAAAAACCATTATTTTGTAAAGTTAAAAAACAAAACTGTAGGTCTATCGCTTCTAAAGGGTGATATTTTAATGCTTCTTTGGCAAATTCCATAACTATTTCAGGCACCAAAGTAACTTTACCCTTTCCTGAATAAGGAACATATATACGGTTTACAGTATCATATTCTGTATTAAAGTCATAAAAGTCTTGATAGTTCATACGTAGCCTTGCACCTTTTTTTAATTTAAAGCGGCATAACTCTATTTCTGTTTCTTTACAACTTGTATTGTAGTCTAAGTAAATTTGTGAAACATAACGTATAAAGTCTTTTTCTTTATCTTTATCTAAACAGTTCACTTTTAAAAGTGTTAAACGATCATTACTAAGGTAAGGTACTTCATATGCAGCTTTTAAAACATATAATATGCCTTGTAAAAAGATAATTCCTGGTTGAATGATTAAACAGTGCTCATTAACTGTTATTTCACAACCGCTTAATACACCTTCTACATAATCTTTTAGATAAACTTGTAAAAGTTCCCTTGGAAAGTCTCTTAAGCATTCCAGCATCTCTATCTTCAGTAGACGTCCTTTTTCAAATAATGGATAGGTTGCACTAAACACCTTTTTTCCTCCTTTTATTTTGTGCCATCAAAGAAGTTCTTTTCCCATGTATCATTTTCGAAATCAAAGAATACGAGTGTACCACTATACAATTCTTCTTCTTTTCTTAAAATAGGTAAAATATAAAATCCCCATTCAATCTCATCTACCCATATAAAAAACTTAATTTCATTATTCTCAATCGTATCTGTTTCATCTTGTACAATTTTTTCAGGGTATTCACTTTCAATTTCATAATAGGTTGTCAATTTAAAATCTACTGCTTGATAGCTATAATCATAAACTCTAAGCACTTTGCCTTCTCTGTCTTTTAGGTAAAGCTTTAATGTCATACCATCTTTAAATCTTGAAATTGTACCTGTTTCTTTATTTTTGCGAAGGCTATACATCAATGTCTTTTCTATATTTTCATGTGTATATGCAGTTAATTCATATGGGAAGACTGAACTAATATGTTCTTTTTGAAGTGACATATAACCTAGCTTTAAATGATGATAGTACTTTATCGCACCATATAAACAATCTAACTTTAAAGTCTTTTTATCGTCTTTTTTATAATTTAAATACTTTCCTGGAACAAATTCTTTTAAAGCCTCTTTAAATAAAGAAGCCTGACAGGATTGACCCGTTAATTTAATAAGCTGATATTCCATAAGCTGCTCATTTTCATAAAAAGGCATTAATAACTTTTGTACAATTCCATAAACATCTCCTCTTAATAAGCTATAAATTTCATAACGATATACTATTATGGGTTCTAATTCATTAAGATGCTCTAATTGTCCATGCTTATTTACCGATAACTTCCATTTATCTATATGAATATGTTGTTTTCTCACATCATCTATGGGCTCATCTTCTAAGCTTAATTTCATTTCGTAAAGTGGTCTACCTCCAAAAAAGGCTTGTTTTACCTCTTCAGCTAATTCAAATAGATAATAATAATTTTGCTTTACTTTAAAATATTCCGCTACATTCACACGCTCATAATTTTTAAATTGCGTAGGTAAAACTTCTTCTGCTTGATTATAAAGTTGTTCTAACCTTTCGTAATTAACTTCTTCTTCTTCAAATACTCCAAATAACGTAGTGGTATGTTGTAACTGACCCACTAACTGTAACTTTAATAATTGCATTACACGATAGGTTAGGTTATTACCACCAAAATTTGTATCACCATTTTCATATGAAGTTGCCATATTAATATGATAAGCTACACGTTTATTGTTTATAGTAAACTCACAAGCAGTTAAATCTGTTGTCCCACCACCACAATCAATAATCAAGGCCTTATAAGTCTGATTGGACACATAATTATCTTTTTCAATAAGCCCATTAATAACATTAAAGACAACAGCCACGCCTTCATCTAATGTGGTTTTAACTTCATATTCCTCAAGTATTTCTTCAAATAACTTTTCAAATTTTTTATTCTGTCTAATAGGCGTTAAAAATCTAATTTCATTGAAAGTCTTTTTAAAATAATTTTCCCCACATGCAAGAATATACTCGAAATAAACCTTTAATATATCCTTTCGTTTGATCCACATATACTGTCCATCTTCAGAAGTAATCTTTTCCATGCGTTCATAATCACTAATCCATCGCTTAATATCAAAGAAAACATGAATACCTGCTTTAATATAATTAGAAGCTGATAATCTTAAGGCATCATAACCTATTAAATAATCTATCTTTTCTTCAGAAATAGCTTTTACAGCTATGACACTGGGAATAAAGGGTGTGACTTTTTTTTCAGCACATGTACTATCTAAAACCTGCGCCACTTGGATTCCCTTTTCTTCATCAAATATACCTAGTGTTGTATTACACGTTCCAAAATCAATTACCAATGGCTGTTCTGATTGTTTAGGTATTTGCAGCTTAAATTCTAAAATAGGCACTCTGGCATATGTTATATGATGCGGTAATATTTCATTTTCATTATAATAATGGGCATATAACAGATCTGATTCTTTCTGTTCAAAATACAATAAAAAGTAATGGCCATTTGTAATTTCTTGTGCGGGTATTTCTTTTGTTTTCATTAAATAGTATTCATTACCCACCTTATGTAAGTTAAAAATAGTGGCAATATGAAATTGTTCATCTACTAATAACATATTGCCTTCTGTTAATATCTGCTGTGCAGTTATCGTATAGTGATCATATATCCCTACATCTAAACCTTCATAAACCTTAATCTTACTAGGTACGATTAAATGACTATCATTTTGAAGGACATGCTCTACCTTTTTTAATAGACTTTCTAATCGGGCAATGCCTTCTTCCTCAAATTCTTTGATAAATTTTGTTTCCTGTACCCCACGATAAACCATAATAAGGTGAATAAGTGCTTCTCGATTAAGTTCAATTATTTGATTTTTAACAAGCTTCTCCTTAATACATATTTCTTTAAGTTGATAGGTCGTTTTTCTACAAAGTTCAGTATATGTATATCTTTGTGTATGTTGATTGGTCTCTTCATTCTTGTAAAGTTTATATGAGTACCTTGCCATGCCGCTCACCTCACCTTTTAATACAATGCAATTTCATCTAAAATACTAGTTTCTGGAACTTCCATAATACAAAAATGATACTCCCAATATATTGATAACCTTGTATGTAAAGGTAAGAATATCTCACATATCATTTGCAATTTGTTTTTATTAATCTCGCTCTTGCGCTCACCTATATAAATAAGTAATTCATCTTTTGCATCTTGATTCTGGTATATATAACTTCTTTTAAAAATTGCTCCCATTATCTTGCGAAAAATCAGCTGGGATACGCCTGTTTTATAAAGCATTAAAATACCATCTAACAAAGCATTTTTTTCTGCATACGGCATTGCTTTAAAAACATGGGCAATCCTTTGCCCATAAATGCCACTTTGTAAATCATTTGCAATAAACTTTCTATAATATTCGCTTTTACATAGCCCTTGTTTTAAATCAATACTTGCTAAATAGTGCATCAATACATCTAGTAGCACTTCCCTTAGTTCTAATTCTTCTTTAAAGTCAATATGAAATAAATCCTTAAATATACTATAAAATCGGTAATATGGGTTAATTTCTACCTCTAACTCTTCTAGTTTTTTAGTATTAAGATCTTCAAAACTTATTTCCATATAAGGACTATAATGTTTTGCAAGTATAAACCTTATTTTTTCAGGTGAAATTCCTTGCTGTTTAGCTCTTAATAAAACATCCCATATATAATTCATAATAGCCTTCCTTCACAACGATATTCAGGATAATAATGTTGAATTTCTGAAATAATAAAACTTAAAATATCTCTTGTTACATAAGAAGTTTGTCCTTTTTCATAAAAGCTAAGTAATAAAACCTTCCTATAGCTACTATCTCTAATTTCATCAATAATAAAGGGATTTAAATTATAAGTTTCAGACTCTGTATATGTACTTGCATCTATAATCTTAATATCTCCCAGTTCAATTTGCTCAGCAGCTTCTAAAATATTTAGTAAACGTATAATTTCTGCTTTCGTTTTTATAGGATAAATGACTTGCTGTGCAATTTTATCTAAAAAATTCACTTTCCTAGCATTTGTCATAATCTCATAATACTTTCCTCTTATATCATTTAAAGTAGGCACTGTAATTTTATAAACATCCCATATCATACTTTCTTCCGTATCTGCTGTAACATAAAGATATTCTTTTGCATGACGTATGCTTTTACACTTTTCTGAGTCGACCAAATAACCATGTTGCATACCAAGCTCTCTTAAGGATATTTTATGCTCATAAAGAAATTCTTCTTCACAGGGCATAGCAAATCCCATTCCCATCACACTTAATTTTTCAATGTTCCATACAGGTACCATATTGTATTTTACATAGTGTCCGTATTCTCCAAAATCAACTACTATTTCTTCTATCTGCTCTTGATTATTTAATTCTTCTTCAACACTTATAAGATAAACATTCACCATTTTATTGATATAAGGTGCATTAATCGTATGCCATGGAATTTGGTTTTCTATAAAAATCTTATACATATCTTTGATTTTTGTATTATATGTCTCATCTCTTTCAAGTTCGAAATAGGCTGTATATATTTTTTTATCTGTTCGAATGCTTCCTTTAAAGAGTTTTCTTTGCTTTAATATTTCATTAAATATTAAATAATCACATTGAAAAAACACCTTAAATATAAAGGTCTTTTTTTGATTTAACAGATTTTCTAATATATCATTCATATCATAGCTTATATCTTTTAAGTCATTTGGTGTCATAGGATATAAAAAGTCATGTATAGGGTCTATATCTTCTTTAAATACCGTACTCGTATAAATGGTATATTTTCCTTCTACATATTCAATTTCATCAAATACTCTTTGTTCTAAAATAGAATACATTTCTTCTGAATGATCGTATAATCCACTAAATACACCTTCTAAAATATTCTTTAATAATATTCTTTGATTTAAATCACTTACATGTTCTAATTGTTCATATATCTCTTCTTTCAACTGCCTACCCCTCACATACTTTAGTCTGCCATCAAAATAGTATCGATTTGTATAATCTTTTCATCGATTGCCTTAGCTGCTCCTTCATCGCCTGCTTCTAAGTAGATGCCTTTGGATAAGATATAAAGCATTCTTGCTTCTTGATAAAATTTATTTGCTGCCTTTTGATCTGCTTCTTCTAGATAAAGCTTGGCTTTGCTAAGGTTATTTGTATCCGTAGCTAACATTTTATCGATAATTTTGACACGTTCATATAAATCATCTACTTTATTAGTAACACCAGCATCCCTATACATATCTTGTGCCATTAAATAATACATGGCAGCATCTTCTAAGTTGCCTTCTTTATAACTGGCATTTCCTTGTTTCTCAATTTCTAATGCGCCAAGCTTGGTTTCTAATAGTTTAGCCGCAGCTTCATCTGCTGCTTTTTGTTCTTCTTCAGCAGCAGATGCCGCCGCTGCCTCTTGTTCTGCCTTTACTTTTTCTTCTTCTGCCTTTTTAGCCTCTTTTTCTTTTTGTGCTGCTTCATCTTCCTGTGCCTTTTTTTCAGCTGCTGCTTGGGCTTCTTTTTTATCAGCTGCCTTTTGGGCATCTATTTTATCTATTTTTTCGATAGCTTCTTGTTTGCCTTCTTGGAAAAAGTTCTCATTTGCCAGTGTCTTAGCCTCTTGATAAGCTGCTCTAGCTAAATCTATTTCACCATAATCCATTTGCTTATCACCGTCTTGTAATAAGTCTAATACATCAATAAATTTTTGAACCTTGTCTAACTTACCTTCTATATAAGTTTTACCCATTAAATCTGCTTCATAAGAAAGCCTTTGTGCAGTTAGATAAGCCGTTTGTGCTTCACTATATTCTCCACTTTGCAGTTTTTCATCTGCTACAATAATTTGCTCAAGTAGCTTTTGATAACTGTCAAGGGTTGTTTTTTCTTTTTCATCTTTTACCTTTTTAGCTAAAGTCAGCGCCTCTGTATAGTCCTCATTGGCTTTTAAGTAATTTTCACTTTGCACATATTTTTCTGCACTAGCTATGTAATCTTGCATTTGAGCAATATTATTCTGTTTGATACGATGCTTAATATAAAGTGTAATCCCTAAGGTGCCCCCTATTAATATAATAGGTAATGCAATCATTACAACTTGTTTGAAAGTAATCTTTTTCTTAGGATTTTGATAAACCTTATTAACAAAAGTTACTGCAATGGTGTAATTATCAATTTCCTCTGGCTGTTTGGCTAGCATTAATTCTTCTACACCATCAACGACTTCTTGAGGTTCTTTAGCTTCACTCGTGGCATCCAATAATTCACCTTCGCCGCAGTTTTCCCAAATACCTCTTGTTACGAGCGCCCATAAGTCACCATCTTCTAACTTAAGCTTTTTTGAAATAAACGGCTGCATAAAGCCTTCTTGTCCTAAATAGGTATATAAGTTATGACGTTCTTCGTGTACTGCCACCTTATCTTGGGGTAACTTATTATCTTCTACCAAAAGCTGACTAAGGGATTGATCCTCTGTCTTATATAAAATACGTCCATTACGCACAAGATAAAATCTTGTATTTCCTACTTCCACATATCGCATTTTAATATAATCTGTTACAATCACAGTTACAGCGGCTTTTAAATGCATTTCTCTGCTTTCAGCTTGCAGCAAGCGATGGGCACGCCTAATGTATTCTCTTAATGCTCTTTTACGAAAAGTAGGCTTTTCTGTGAAACTCCGAATAATACTTTCTGCCACCAGATGGCCTGTTTTTTTCTCTAGGTCTTCATCAATCCCGTCAACTAGTACATAACAGGCTAGCTTGTCTAACTCTACAAAAGCAAAGTAATCTTTGTTTATCAGCTTACTGCCTGCTTCAGATATAAATTTTGTTTGAAAGCTTGAATTGATTTTTCTCATACTGCATCCTTCCTAGTTTGATTAATCTTAGTCACAATAACGGTTGCATTTTCTTTGTTCTCATTGGATGAATCCTTCACAGCATTTATAATATACTGTGCCTGTACTTTCGCACTAAGGGTGCTATCTTTTAAAATACTTTCTACTTCACACATCGTTATATTTTGATAAACCCCTTTGGTCATCATGAGTACAATATCCCCTTTTTTTAATTGCACGGGTACATCATAAAGTTCAATGTCCTTGAAGCCATCTTGACCAATATAATTCCATAGACGTTCTTCTTTTAGGGTCCAAAGTGCTTTTTGTTTTGTAAGCTTTCCTGTTTTATAAGCACTTTGTGCCAGCTTGCTTAAAGTATGGCCTTCGCTTAAAGGAATCAAATCCCCACCACGAAAAACACAAATTTTAATATCCCCAGCCAGTGCATAAACCAGTTCATCTGCATGTATAAAAGCAGCAAGCAAACTACATCCTCCTGTACGGTCCTCTAAAAGCTTAAGCACCTCAAAGTTGGCTAAGTTAAAGGCACGTTTAAAGAAATATTGAGGGTTGGTTAACTTTTTATATTGCAGATAAAGTGAGCGACAAGCATTTAGTGCTGCCCTACTTGCCACCTTACCTAAATTACCTTTTCCAAAGCCATCTCCTAAGAGGGCTAATAGTCCTGCTTCTCCTTCTATAATTTCAAAAGCATCTGCCTGTACCTCTAAGTCTCCTATAAAAGTAGCACTGCCAATCTCCATAGGGGGCTTAATCTCTTTTTGCAATTTTTTTTGCCAACTCACTCTTAGGCCTATCAGTACCATTAATAAAACAATTATTCCTATCATCATTTACCTGTATCATCCCATTCAAAATGTTCGCCGCAGAAAGGTACAAACAAAAATTTACTTCTTCCAAGCTCCACCACATCATAAGGTGATAGCGGAGTAGGCACATAAACAGCTTCATCATTTAAATAAGCAATCCCAGCTGCATCTCCTGGCAGCAATACTGTTTGTCGCTTTTTAGGATCGTACACAACAATGGCATGATTTCTACGGGAAATTTTGTTATCCCCCAATATTTGAATATCCATCTCATCTGCACGTCCAATGAAATTCTTTCCTGTGCGAATCTTATAATCCTTCCCAACTCTAGCCCCATCCACACAAACAAGCCAACCACATACAGGTTCAATATCTTCTTCTAAGAGCTCCATCTCTGGATCAAAATCTTTAGGTGGCTCCTCTACCTTTTCTTTTTTAGCTGTTTCCATATTACAATAAGGACAGATTGTCCCATACTTTCTTGAACTAAACATATGACCATTTGGACATCTTATTAAACCCATTTTCCCACGCCTTTCATCTCACTAGTAATTTTGTGTTTGCAATTAGTACAATATCACCTTTTATTAACTTACAAGGTCTATCCTTCGCCAGCTTATAGCACTGACCATCTCGCCTCTTTTGAATTCTCACCCCATTATTAGAATGTAAATCCTCAATAAACCATGCTTGAGCTGCATAATTAAGAACTGCATGCTGTTGTTCGATTAAAGCACTATAAGCACTTTCCTCCAAATCAATATCAACTTCTCTGCTACCCTTATCACGGCCAATTACAAGTGCTGTACGCCCTAACAGCTCCCAAGTTTTAATCACCTGATCTTCTTCATTTAATAAGGCAATCTCTGTAATATCTTCTTGTCCATCTACTAAGGGCACATAGCTCGCCTGTCCTAAATTCAGCTGCTCACGTGCCTTACGGTCACCACGTTTTTTCAAATAGGCGCCCCCTATGACACTTATTAAATCAATTATTAAAAAAACAAATACAATCCCAAAAAATAAGAAATAAAGTTCCTGAATCCCTTCATCCTTTATAAGCTTTGGAATCATACGTATGGCCAGCAGTACAATACTGCCGATAAAACAATCTAATATGACAACCTGTTTCAAATAAAATCCCCCTATCGCTTTTTCTTAGGATTAAAAAAACTACTAAATAATGCATCTGTGTTAAGAGGATTTGAGCTTGGCCCTTTTCCTTTCATTTCCTTCGTATGCGGGTCAAAACCAAAGAAATTTGCAAACTGTCCCTCAAAATTCATATTTCCCATATTAGGCGCTGTTCTTTTTGTTTCTGCTTGTCCATGCCCTTTAAAAGGTCCCTGAGTCTTAGGTTCGCCTTGTGTCTGCTGCCTTTGTTGACCATTTAATTTGCGTTCTCTATCGTACTTCTCACGTTTCGTTTCATCGCCAATAATCTCATAAGCCTCCGTAATCTCTTTAAAGATTTTCTCTGCTTCTTGATTATCAGGATTCACATCCGGATGATACTTCTTCGCCAATTTACGATAAGCCTTCTTGATTTCAGCCCCAGAAGCACT
The DNA here is from genome assembly GCF_982396655.1 of Cellulosilyticum sp. Lineage (NCBI taxonomy): Bacteria > Bacillati > Bacillota > Clostridia > Lachnospirales > Cellulosilyticaceae > Cellulosilyticum > Cellulosilyticum sp. Next base: position 13,131 of record NZ_CEVXFV010000012.1, read on the forward strand.
TTCATCAACCCCCAGCACCTTATATAAATTCTTCATTTCATCCTCCTCTCTCAGCTTTATAAAACGGCTGCAGCACTTGCGTGCAACAGCCCGTTTTAATTAAGAACGCAGCGTTAGCCACTTTCTTTTATACCCCGTAGCCACCTTCTACAGTAGCTCCAGCAATTTTGTCTTTCTTTTGCTTAATAATAAGTTCAAAGGTACCTACACCTTCAGTGTCTCCATATGTTTCTATGTAATCTACTACGAAAGCATTTGGATAATAGAACTTTCTTACTACTTGATCAGCTGCAATAACTTCGATTGTAAACTTTCTATAGCAATCAGCTTTTTCGGCTGGTACAAGTGACCAAAGACCAAGCTTTCTTGTATTGTCAAATGGATCTCCATCTACTGCTGTTAAAATCTTACCTGTTACAACGATTGTTGACCCTAAGTCTTTTGAACGTGCATTAGAATCGATTGGTGTATCTGTTTTGAACTGAAGTGTTTGAATACTTTCAAGTCCTAATTCAATAGTATCAGGACCTTCTACTTTTAATCTAAATCCCATAATGCAACTTCCTTTCTCTATATTTATTTTTTAACCTTATTCACCAAATCCGCCTTCAAAGGCTACTTGAGCTGTTTTGTCTTTCTTTTGTTTTACATAAAGATAGAATGTTCCTACACCTTCTTCATCTCCGAAGTCTTCTGTATAGTCTACTACAAAGGCATTTGGAAATGTAATTTGTCTTACAACTTGAGATGCTGCAATTACATCAATCACAATGTTACGGTAGCAGTCTGCATCCTCTGCACGTACAAGTGACCATTGTGCAAGTTTAATAGTTTGGTCAGCTTCCTCACCATCTACTGCTGCTAAAATTTTTCCTGTTACCTTTAAAGTAACCCCTAAGTCTGTTGAACGTGCATTAGAGTCATCTGGTGTATCTGTTTTAAACTCTACTGTTTCAATGTTTTCTACGCCTAATTCAATGGTGTCATTTCCTTCTACTTTTACTCTGAAACCCATATTCCTTCCTCCTTTATTTTTTTATTTATTGGTAAAGGGTATAATCCCTATCCAATCTTACGTGTAATTTCCACTTCAAGATTTTTCACATTACCATTAAAGGTAATATCAATGTTACAAACTCCATTTTGATCATCAATAGCAAAGTTGATATCATCGCCTTCTTGCATAATAGAGTTAATGAAGGCTTTGTTACCTGCCCACTTACTCTTTTGGCTGCTTGGATTATTGCTAAAGAATTTCACAATGTTATCTTGTTTAAAGTCATTACTGTGGAAACGTAAAATTCTTTCAATGTAGGTCGTTACAAGTGTCTTATAAATAGACTCGAAGTCATTACCTGCCATTTGCATACTTCTTGCTTTATAGACAGTAATTTGTCTTATATCTTTTCCGTCCACTTGGGCATTCTCAGAAGAGAAAATAAAGCCAAAGTTTTTACGGTTGATGGCATTTTTAATATTATTTGTGAATCCTGAAATTTCTTTTGCAAGTGTTGTTGTGGTACGAAGGGCATGATCAGCTGACTCAATATCATAACGTACACCTGGATAGTCATAAGTTGTATTGCGATAACGATCTTTTAAATACTCTGGGCATTGGTAAGCAGCTACAAGACCAGCTGCAATATAAGCAGCGCCAATGTAAACTCCTTCAATCCAAAGTTTTAAGATATCTTCTTTTTCTTTAGAAAGCTCTGCAACACCTTCTTCTGTCATATACATACGTTTATCTAACACAAGACCAGATTTGTCTTTTGGAATAACTGTGAAGTTTGGTAAACATGGTACAGCAAACTCACTATATTCTTTACGTGTAAGTGGCATACATTTATCAATAAATCTGTCCACACCTTCTGTAGCTACATAATTAAAGGTTGTCTCTTCCCCTGTTTGGAAGTTAAAGAAGGTTTGTACACGATAGCTTTTCATCACAGTCAATAAAGTTGCCAATGTTTCCATGCTATTTACATCTGTTTTTTCTACCTTTTCATTGCCTTTGAAACGTGAACGTTTAAGTTTAGCTCCACTTGCACCAGAGATTTCCACAGATGGGAAGATGCTAAACCAAATGGTATTAGTAAAATCATTTTTATCATTGACTGTATTTAAATAAGTTACAAGTCTTGGTAGGTTGTTAGCTTTTACCATCATATCAGGTTTGATATTTGTAATAAGCAGTGATGGTAACATGCCTTTGGCTTTAACTTGATATTGTTCAAAGAACATTTTTACCCCAAGCATTTTTTCAATAAGTGGTTTTACTGCTTTTACAAAGTCATCTTTTGCATTTTTGTAAAACTCAAGATAGTTATTGTAGTTGCTTACTTCCACTGCCATATCAATTTTACTTTCCATGGTAGAAGTCAGTGGACAGAATGTTCTTACCACTAATTCTCTTACTTAATCAGAAGCTTCTTCTTCATTAAGCGCATCATAATCTTCTCTAAAAGCTTCAATAAGTGCTGTATTTGCCCCATCATCTACAACCATTAAGGCATTGTTTTCTTCTTTTGGTGCTTCTAAAATTTTAAGTTCCCCATTTTCCCCCATACTGAGCACACCAATTTTAAGCTGTTCGCCATTATTACCTGTATTGTCATCCCCTAATAAAAGTCTTGTTTTAATATCTTCAATAGCAAGAGGTAACATGGCCATAATATTGTTATAGTTATTGCTTGCTTGTTCAAACATATAGTTAAGCTTGTCCCCTAAATCTAATTTTTTAGGATCTTCTTCATCTAATGCTTCATATTGACTATGTACATATTGAATTTCTTTACGTGATTGACGAATATCTTCCATTACCTTTTTAGGTGAGATCATATCTAAGATGTTTTCAAATTTAAAATCTACGTTAGCAATACCTTGTGCTCTTTTTGTTTCAATGAGTGTAAAGAGCATTTTTAGAAAATCATTTTCCATTGTAATTGGAATTTCTGTCACATAGTTTTCTGGCAGGTTCTCTGGTTTTTTTAAGGTATAAACTACTTTTTGATTGTTGGCATTATAAAATGAATACACCACAGGTGCAAACTTATCTAAGAACTCATCAAAGCTTCTTACCAACAGCATTTCATTAATTTCTTTGATTTTGTCATCATTTAAACTATCAATGCCCTTTGTATCCCCTATTAAGGTAATAAGGTCTAATTTTTCTGGATTAATTTCTTCAAATAAAATGGTGCGGTTAGTTTGTTCAATAATCTCCATTTAATCCCTCTTTTCTCATGAATGTAATAATTTATACTCAAAACTCTATAACCAACTAGCTTCTTGCAGATACAAAATGGATTTCCAAATCGTAGCTTTCATCTGCTGCTGTAATATATAGCTTGCTTCCATAAGCTATAGAGTATTTAAGTTTGCGACATGCAATAGAAGATCCAATCATCACCGCATTTTGACTTTCATGGCTAAAAACAATTTGTCTGTCAAAACCTGGCTCAAAGTAAATATGTTTGGCTTCTATTTCTTCAATCTTATACCCGGCACCTTCTAACAAATCATTTAGCGTAATTTTGTGAGGTGCCATCTGGAAGAATGAAAAAGTAAGTGGTTCAATTTCTATATCCTCTGGCGTTTTTGTAAAATATACATTGATTTTTCCTGAATAAACAGGCTTAGGTGCATTCATTTTCTTACGCAAAATATAAGCGATGACACCTATGATTGCCAGTAATATACAAGCGCTTATTATTAAAGTAATGGGCAAATAATAACGCCAAACAGGTAGTACAGCAATTTCTGAAAGCTGACTAATTGCCGTTTCTCCCTCTTCATCTGTTGCAACAACTTTAAAACTTATTTCCCCAATATGTTTAGGTGTTAAAGTAAGTTCATTATGATTTAGTTCATAATGCAAGCTATCTCCTTCAACTGCCATCAAGCTATATGTAAGTGGATCCCCATTAGGATCACTAAAATACTCATCTAAATTAAAAGTATCTTTTTCGCCCATTATGCAATATTTCTCTTGAATATTAAGGTTACCTATGGGCTTTGCATTGACACATTTAAAAGCAATGTCTTCTACTTTGAACGCATAATGGTTTTCTTTAAGTTCATAATCCATACCATAGTTGCCTACTTTATTTAGTGCTAATTCACCTATCAGCTTACCTTGTGCATATTTCATCTGCGGATTGCTTTGCACTTCCCCTTGGTCATCGTAAACTGTGGCCAACGAATTAAAGCGTTTATAAAAATTTTCATCTGCAATGCTCTCACCTGTACTATTTTCAACAAAATATGCTGTAAATGGCGACGTCACATTTTTACCTGCTTCACTGGGTACTTCTACTTTAAAATCCACATCCTGATAAAGTAAGAGGTAAACTTTAATGGCCTCACCTGACTGCGTGCGATATTGCAGCTTCACATTATTTTCCTGGGGTGCGTTGATTTTACACGTAAAGTAATACTTTGCCTGGCTAAAATCGACCTCTTGTCCAGAATAAAAGATATTTGCTTCCTTCAAAGGCGCAGAAGAAACAAGTAAGACATTGACCTCGCTGGTATATTCACTTTCAAAAGGAATCTCTATCGTTTGAAGCCCGCCAGAAGCTAAACTTGCCGCAACCGGTACAACTGTCGACATCGTATACTTTTGCAAAATTGTATTAAATATCTCTACTAAATCTCCTGCTTCATTTGCTAAGTAAGCATTTCCCCCCGTACTATTTGAAAGGGTTTCTAAACATGATGTTTCACCATCAAAGTTTTCACCAAAGGCAATTGTATAAATGGGGATATTTTGCGCCTGACACTTTTGAGCGGATTGATTCATATCCTCATAGCAATCCTCTATGGTTCTGCCTGTATGCACGTAACTTAAATCAGGTTCTCCATCTGAAATCAAAATGATTACTGACTGCTTATTATTACTTTTACTTAATAAGCTCTCAGCCTTTTTTAGTGCTAAACCAATATCCGTACTTCCTGAACGCCCAATATTGCTTAATTTGTTTTTAATAATCTTACGATTACTTTTTTCTGCTAAACTTATAGGCTCACTATAAGCAAGGATTGTATGATTATAAGCTACAAACCCTACATTGCTCTTCTTTGAAAAAGCTTCATCTACAAAAGCTTCTATCATACTTAATCCCATCTTTTCTTTGTCATTGCTATTCATGGAATTACTATAGTCCACTACAAACATAATGTTTAAGTCATTTTGGCTATACGTAAAGGTTGCTAATTGTTCCGCCCAACAGTTTATAGAAAGCATAATGAAACAAATCACAAAAATACCCAATCTACTTTTTTTCCCCATATATCGCTCACCTTTTATTTTTATTTTTTGTTTTTTATATCTTACCATATATTTGTTACCATATATTTGCACATTTTAATTTGTAATATTTACAATTTATTTTATTTTTTATTATTTTTATTAGATTTATATAATTCAAAATACAAAAATTATATAAACCTATACAAAAAAATAAGAGTTATTCTTGCACTACAGATTAAAAAATAGTACAAAAATAACTCTTATCATATTTCTACTTACCAACAGCTTTTTGGAATAAAGCCAATTAACGTTGGTGCTGCTGAACCATTTGGCAACATATATTCTAAGGTTACTGTTTCACCCTTTTTAATTATACCAACTGTTACAGCTTTTGTTGTTGTACCTGAGAAGGTTCCTTCTAAAGGCATATTATATACATCATTGTTCCATTTGATGGCACCTTTGAAAGTCCCACCACGATTGTTTAAGATAACACCCGTATCTTCTGTTGCGGTCACTGTTAAATAATAGGAAACACCAAAGTTTCCTGCATTTTCAACATAACTCATGTCACGTTGGTCATAACCTGTTACCCATTCTCCTGAATTAGCAATACCTAAATTAAGCTTTTCTGGTTCATTACCATTTAATACAATATTGTAATTAAATGCAACTTTATCATATGTTCCACTAAAGTGTGAACCATCTGCCGGATAATAAATCAGTTGATTAAGGCTATTTAAATCTTGATCACTATTAAGGGCTGCTACAACAAAAGTTACTTCTCCTGTCGCTTGTACATCTACATGTCCTGTAATGCACTGACCATATAACCAGTTCTTTTCATACATATATTTACTTTCTCCTGGGGCAAGTGTAATTGTTTCTGGTGGTACCCCCTTATAATAGGCTTCTAATGCCACTTGACCTGCTCGAAGTGTATCAGCTACTGGCCCTTTAAATACTTTATCAGTTAAAGTAACAGTTATTGGTTGTGTTGTATCATTACGCATAATGACTGCAAGACGCTGCGTTTTACCTGCATCTGGAATTTCACTTACATGGTGGATAAGAAGTCGCCCATTTCCTTGCATTTTATCTTGATATAAAATCCCTTCACCTTTTACCATTTCTGGTGAATCACTCATAATCAGTGTCCCTGATACAGCAGTTTTATCTAATACTGTGACATCTTTATAATTTAGGTAATTTGTATTTTGGAAGTTATCAATCCATCCACCTATTTTTCCTTCTGTAAAGCGATAAGCAAGCTCACTCATTTTAACTTCGCTTGTAATATGTACACGCGTTTCTACACCTTCACTGCGATTGCCATAAGCATCATCTAAATAAAGCGTAATAATATAATCTCCTTCATTAAAGAGAACATCTGGCTTTCCTAAAGTAGCACGATTAGGCGCTTCGCTACTACTACGGTATGTCCATTTTCCTTCTTTTACTGTTTCCCATGTTTCATTATCATATGTATAAGTAAATTCTAATTTTTCCCCTTGTGCATAGTTAGATTTTTTTGCTGTAAGACCTGTAATAACTGGGGCTTTATTTTCTTCAATTGTAATGGTTTCATAAGTCCAATCACTCCATAACCCTCTACTATCTTGTACTTGAAGACCTATCACATAAGTCCCTGCACGTGGTGTTTTAAAAATGTTACTTAAATTTTTATTCGTAACTGTTTTTTCACCTACTACACTCCAGAGCTGATCTACAATTGTATCACCATCTGGATCTATACTTGTATTTGTTACTGCAACCACTTGTCCTGCCGTATAAGTCTGCGGAAAGCTAAAACTTGCTACTGGCTTTTCATTTGGCTTTTCTTCTTCGTCAGGTATAATAACCGGTACCTTTTCAGTTAATGTAATCACCTTTGTAATATTATCAAAGTCCACTTTAATATCAAAAGCTTCACTAATAAAACGTACAGGTAAAAGTGTCACACCATCTTGAATAATCGGTGCAACTTCTAACTCTACTTCTAAACCATCAATCGTTGCCATTTTGCTGCCCACTGTCACCGTTACGACTGTCCCATTTTTAGTGATGGTCACTGTTTGTGTCTCACTGTTCCAATCTACCTGCGCCCCAACGACCTGATTTGCTACAAAGCGTAGTGGTAAAAGTGTGGTATTTTGAATAACTGTTGGTGGACTTAATAAGCTCATCTCTTCCCCATTTACAAGAGCTTTTGTTGTATTCAATGTTAATACTACTTCATTCCCCTTATTGAGTACACTGTTGTCCGTTTGATCCTCTACAGGTATATGTATATCTGACTCTTCAGCATTATCATCTGTCATTGTATTATCCAGTGGGTTATTATCGGTGGTTGCATTATGATCAGCCTCATTACTTTTATCACCGTTATCCTCTGCTACTTCCTCTTGCGTATTTGCTACTGCTTCTGTACTGCTTTGGGTTGCTACTAGCCCATCCTGAGCTACTGTAGCTATTTCTGTTTGTACTGATTCTAACGCTTCTTGTGCATATAAACTGCTGTTAAGCACAAGACTCGCCATAATCAGCGTACTCATCCATTTATGTTTCATATGTTCTCCTCTTATAAAACTTTTATATTTATCGCTTACTGTGCTTTATTATAACATAGCTTTACTTTATTTTAAAATTTTATATGGAGATATTAATAATTTGTAATATAGGTGTAACTTTATCATATCTTTTGACACACAAAAATAAAGCTCTTCCTTCGTAAAGTCAACTTGCAAAGGAGGAGCTTTATTTTATTTAATATCGCTAGCTCTCCATGACTGGAATACTACATGCTTCACTTTCTTGAAAAATATCCAGTCCGCTACTTCTTATTATCATTATGATTCCAATGCTTTTTAAAATCAGTAGTTTTTGTCCCAGGGTCTTTACATAATCCCCCTTTAGTTCTGCTCTTTTGTGAACCTTGCTGAGGGATGAGTTTTTTAGTTGCTTCATCCATTGTGATGCACCTCCTTATTGATGTTGTTTTTGCTTAATTGCATATCTTTCTCCTGTAGCTTGAGGTTGTTTTTTCTTTTCAGATTTAATAAACGCCTTATCTTGTGCAGGTGTAAAACTTGCAAAACCTTTATCTTTTGCCATTTTCTAGCTCCTTTACTATAAATAATCTCTTATATATTATTAAAAATAAGTGACTAAATTATTTATAATCCCTTAGACCTTTTTTTGGTATTCCTATTTCTTCTCATTTTTAACATAAGCCTACGCCTTTCCTCTTTATTTCTTTATAAATTTTAAAAAAGTACAAACACCAATTTTTGTCTCATTACATACACTAATAATGAGCCCTTTCTTATGGAGGTATGTCTATGCTACCTTTATTCTGCTTTTCTTATTTTAGTAGCATTACTTCCTTTCCTCAACCGCTCAGTGCTGAAGAGGAAAAATATTACTTAGAGCTTTATCAGCAGGGCAATGAAAACGCTAAAAATATTCTAATTGAACGCAATTTGAGGCTTGTGGCACACATCGTTAAAAAGTATAATAACGTAAACACCGAAATGGATGATTTGATTTCTATTGGTACCATTGGCCTTATTAAAGGAATCACTTCTTTTGATGCGTCTAAATGTACCCGTCTTGCCACATACGCTGCTAGGTGCATTGATAATGCTATATTCACACTACGGAAACATTTAAACATGAAGAAAAAGTGGACTGGCTAAAGATAAATTCAGACCTCACCACCATTGGCGGCAAGATTCGCTACTACCGCAAAAATAAAAAAATGACACAACAAGATCTAGCACTCGCTGCTGGACTTGATGTGTCTACTATTAAAAGATTAGAAAATAATAAAACAAGGCCTGAGCTTGCAACCTGTAAGGTTCTTGCTGAAGCTTTGGGTATTATGCCTGAAATGATCTATGATGAGTATTTGCAATTTATAGCTAACGATTATAGTAGTTATATTAAAGAATATCGTAAAAAGCATAACTTAACACAGTATCAACTTAGTAAGTTACTAAATGTTACTACTAAGACCATTGCATATTGGGAACAAAATAAAACGTTTCCTAGTATCCAATATTTTAGACTTCTTATGTAGTTAACTAATTCATAACCTCTGCTATGGTAATTTAGTGGTCATAAATTCCATTAAGTGCTTCAAAACTTTAGGTACGTTGATTTTTAATAGGGATACTTTTTTCAATATAATAACTAACTAAATTCATATTCATGCTCATCAATAACAAATACTTTCTTTAAAAGTCTTTCTTGATTTTCTCCTATTTTAAAATAATCATATGCTGCTATTTGTTTAAGCCACCCAGTATTATTCTTTCTCACATTATTACTCATCCCATATTTACGTCCGACTTCCTCTAAATTTAGTCCATATTCTCCTTCCATATCAGGGTCATGTATAATGACCCTAATATCCTCTATATCTTGTAATACATATGTAATTGCAAGCATATGCTTTGCATTATCTTTATCTATTATGACTCTGATTTCCTTATTAAGCTCCTTAAATAATAAAACAAAAAATGGAATCCATGCTTTTCCATTAGCTATAAAAAGTACAGTAGTTTCATTAAATATATGATATATACTTTTTAAAGCCTGTTGATCTGATATCCCCTCCACAATTATTATATTAGGATAAAATATAGTTTTATAAAATTCTATATCTTTAATATGGCTATCTACATAGTTATTGAACAGATCATCATTTTTATAAATTTGTAACTTATATGCTATCGAACCATCTTCATCCAGCTTTCTCTTCATTCTTTGATTTTCTATCATCTCGTGAGATTTTTTTAATAACTCCTTTAACTTCTCATTAGTTATTTTAATAATTTTTCTATCTTTAAAAAAGCGTATATCTATTATATTGATATTTAATAAGACCATCAGTGTACTATTATGTGTAGCTATTCTAACCTTAAATTTTCCCTCTTGTAACTTTTTTACTAATCTTACTATAACTCTTAAATATGATTCATCTAGAAAATTTTCCGGTTCGTCAAATAGAATATAATTTATGTTATTGAAATTATAATTCAAAAAAATATCCAAAATACTAGCCATCTTCTTCTGTCCTTGAGATTTATTTTTTATTTTATTAATTTCTCTAAGTACTGATTCACAATATCGTATTATCTCTAGACTTTTAGCTGATATCTCATATTCTTCCGTTATTCTCTGTTCCCCCCTGTTTCTTTCGTCACTATATAAATATTTGCTGTTGTAAATTTCAATTTTATTTTTAGGATGCAAGACTCTAGGAATTCCTTCTTCTGAAATATATAATGAATTATGAGGATAATGCTCTAATATTTTACTTAATGTAAAACTCTTTCCTGCCCCATTTTTTCCTACAAAAACTAATATCGATGAATCATCTTCAATAACTTCTGAATAGCTACTCATTTTCTATCCCCTTGTATATTTGATAACAGTATTTTTGATATAATGTTATTATCTCTAGTTTTGAAAGCTCTATATCTTCTTTGCTATATATTTTATATAAATTTTTAACATCACTATATTCAGGATTAAATCTTTGTAAACGTATACTAGTAACCTTCTCAACTTTTAAAATAAATTCCCTAAACTCCTCTACACTATTAGGTTCGTAAAATGAAATTCCTACATCAACCGCATTATTAAAGTACTTATCTTTAATTGCACGAGCTAATTTTTGATTAGGTAGTAATTTTTTATCGTAATTCCAATCTACTGCTAATTGCCACGCCATCATAGCTGGTGAAATAATATTTTCAATTGGTTCTGGAATATAATTAAAAGTATCTATTTTATCCTTTACCTCATTAGGAAGTTTATTATATTCTCCTTCCCAAAACACAATTTTATCTGATAGTATATCTATAATAACTGAATTTTGTATGTTATCTTTTTCTAACATTACTAAATCATATATATAATATTCATCTTTTAATATATTTACTACTTCTTTTTTAAATATTACAAATCCAGCTTGTGTATCATCATCATAATTTCTAGGATTATGACTCCTTATTGCTGCTGACCCCATATCCACTACCTTAATATTTCTTGCCTCTATCTCTTTACTTTGTAAGCCACCAATAATAATACTACCTATTATCCTCATTCCTTTATCATCTACAACTATATCATGTATTCCTTCCTTTGTATGATATACATTAGTTTCAATATTTTCAATATTTTTATTGTGAGTGCGATATTCATACTCTGCTACTAATTTATATTTAGGATAATAATTAGTATGAGCCTCATTTAAAAATGGCTCTATTACTTTCTTTAACACTAATAACCCCTTAGCCTCATCATTTTTTAAGATTAATTGCCCTTTTCCACTTCCATATCCCCCCTTATACACGGCATTAACAACTATTGAATTATCATATTCCATTTCTTCTATTTCTTCACCTACCAATAATGGGTTTAGTTGATATAATGAATGTCCCTTAACATTACGCCTTGTAACAATATTTTCTACTAATTTTTGATATATATCCTCTTTATTATCCCAATCTGGATCTAATATTCCTAGAGTCATATTAGTCTTTAACCACGTTTTTGATAAATTAACTTTATCATGTGCTATAACTAATTTCAGGTAAAAGTCTTCTCCTTCTTCCACTGTAAACCTACCTTCATTTATAACTGCTGGTATATATTCTTCATCTTCCTCTTTAAATAATGACCTTATTAATTCTTCTAACTCTTCTAATGTCTTTACTTCTTTTATTTGCTCTAATATCTTCATGCTCTTCTCCTTATTTTTAATACTCTATGGAATCATTATAATACTTTGTGGTTATTTTTTAAATATTTATATACTTTTGTATTGCATTTCAAACACTTCCAAATTATATATTAGGTCTTTATGCTATACAGTATTGAAATAAATTTTTCACATAACCGCATTATAAAAGTATTGAAAACCTCTAAATTTCCCAAATAAGCATTAGATACATCCTTTATGCAAATACCTCCTATCAGCATTAATATAATATTAAGACTAGGACTACTCATAATACCAAATATCCATATTTCTTCTTATATTTTTACATTCTATTTTCTATTCTTCCCTGATTTAGATTCTCATTCATAAACCCCAATAAATTAAAATACTTCTTACACCTTAATTTTAAATTTTTGATAAAAATATTTTTATTGACTTTTAATTGTCTTTATTTTATTATTATTTTAAATCTTATAACAGTTTGTTGAGTTTAGCCATTTTGCCATGTTGATATTATAAAGGGTATCTGCATTGTATTATTAAGTGAATTCGATAAAGGTATATTTATACCAGTATCAAAGATACTTTAGTTATTTACTAACATAAAATAGTGCTATAAAACCACCTTTTTATTTATGTAGTAAAAATGACTATGCGCATTCTGTATATTCGATTTACTTTATAAACTTAATAGGAGGTTTTTTTATGAATTTTTTTAAGAAATTTGACTTACCAACATTTATTGCGGCTGGAGAAAGTGGTAGTGCTAAAAGCTCTACCCTTAGTAAACTTCCATCCATCCCCTTTCAAAAAGGTATGGGAACACTTGCTGGTCCTGGTATGACAACACCTTGCCCTTCCATTACTATTTTCACACCTTATGAAGAGTTTGCCCAGATTGAACTCTTAGTAAAAACTTATGATGAAATTGTAACTGATTTAATAAGGAATCTTAGACCCCTGCTCACTAAGGAATGTAAAAACGCCTTAGCAAGTCTTCCTACCGACAATCCACAAGCTAAACAACTTTTTATTCAAAAAGCTGTAGAAACTCGCTACAAACTAGATGATGAAACCTTTAAAATTCATAAACTATTCAACTCTCAACAATTATCATCAGAATACTCAGATTTTCTCAATAATCTCATTAATTGTTTATTAAATACTATCACAGAAGCATCTCGTGCCAATTACAGTGAAACAGCTAAAGAATCTAAACAAGATGCGTTCTATATAGTCGATATGCTTGTTTCACAAACATTAGAAACTTGTGCTGAGCTAGTTAATGAATTAGCAAAATCAATCCAATGTCAAATCGATACCTGTTTAAATAATGTCGGTTTTAACAACTATAAAGCAAACAATCTTTCTGCTCAAGATTTTGACACCTGTTGTAGAGCTATTACTAACTCATCCTCAAAAGAATTCGATACAATTCAAAGTGCTGCATGTGGTTTAAAACAAATGACAATTACTGTACCAGGAAAAGGATTACCTCTAAAAAATACTCCGAATTCCCCTTACTGCATTATTGATGTTGTAGGCTTTAACAATGATGGTCTTAGTAATATCAATAAACGTATTAAACAAGTAACATTAACTCCATATTCTTATGATGGTATCATCTATTTTGCTAGTACACGTGCGGTAAATAAAACTCATGAAAGCTATATCAATAGCATCTTAAATACTATTAGACCTGCAAAACTCATCATAGCATCAACCTTCATGGATTTAGATGATATTTTTCAATCAGATGATGATTATCCAACAGAAGCTGATATTCTAGCAGCTCATGTTCGTAGGAAAAAAGATCTCCTTAACATGGTTCAATCAATTATCACTAATGATATTCATGTTCTTCCGCCTACTCTTGATGACATTATCTGCATTTCTAATAAGACAAGCAAAAAGAAGCACGGGTTAGATGCCTGTGCAATCTACAATGACTCACAATATGATACACTCCGCATGGCATTAGCACATGCTTTTGATACTATTCGTAGTAAAATTCATATAAACGGTGTTACTAATACAACACCTTGTTTAGCCACCGCTACACCTATTGCGTTACTAGTGGGGCAAATTATTAATCAACTCGGCACTGCAATTGACACTGAATACACAGTGCTTCGCAACTCATCTAGTAGAATTCATCATTGGACATTAGATGCCATATTATGGAATTTATTATATGGTTACCAACATCATTCTAATGCTCTCGTGTGGGAAAATGTACAAATCTGTACCTTCACTAATATGACTCAAATTTGCCTTGACAATCTTTCTAACCTTCGTTTCACTCCAAATTTAAAACTTACTTCACAGAAAGATTTTGATATGATTAAAAAGGAATTCATTTCAAACTTAGAGTCTGAACTGTATTACGCAGTTCGCAACTTTGTCCTTCAAGATGCAAATAATCCCACTATAGATTCAAGATGCAAAATGAGTATCGCGTCTTTAAGCAAGCAACCCAAATACAATAAATGGAAAATTGTTGATGACTTACGTTTAAATCTGATGAACGCTGTTACACAATCTTCATACTTAGAATCATTACTTAACAATGCATTTATCAATGCCTGGCATAGAACATATAATCGAATTTTCTTCTAATCATCCTACTTATCTTTAACAACAACATTTCTAATAAGAACTCATGCTCCAATATACAAAAAAGCAAGGGACTATAACCTTAGTTATAGTCCCTTGCTTTTTCATTTTTAATTCTTTATGCAATTTAGCATCATGTTTACATACAAGTAATATTTATTCAAATATTTTTACATTCTATATACTATCTTTACTTCGCCTAATAATTCTTCCCTATTTATATATTTTATTTAAAGTATTACGATTGCGCACTTAATAAGTAGACTGCGTACATTATCCACTGTGTATCTCTTTCCTTGCCATATCTCTAAATCTAATCCCATTCCTCTTTCTTTTAACTTACTCTCTATCTTTTGAAGTCCGCCTAATTTATACAATAAAGCTGGCACATTACTCAGCTTGATTAAGTCTACACGCTTCCAATCATTATATTGTAACTGAATACCACTCTTAATTAGCTTACTTACTGCAGTTGCAAGCTCTGGATCTTCTTTGATAACTTTATGGGCTATATCATATTGTACTAGATTATATTTCTCTATTAAGGCAATTAATTTTTCTGCATAACTAGGATCTGTGGCATAGCCTGCTTTATGAATCTCCTGACAAGCCTTTTTATAATCTGTCTCCCCTACTACGGCTTTATAACGACTTGCTTGAGTCAGTAACTTACTATGATCTTTTATACTTTCTTCCCAGCTTGTGTATGCTCTAAAGCCATCGACTATTGTGGTGGCTGTTTTGCCATCGTAGTATTCTATGGTTTTTCCTGTCCATACTTTTCCTCGCCAGCTCCTGGTTGCTTTGATGCCGAATAGAGCATTGCCTTGCTGGGTTAATAGACTGTTACCATTGTTGCTTTCTAAAATGGCTTGGGCGATTGTTAAAGATGCTAAGACCTTGGAAGTCTTAGCATCTGCTTGGGCCATTGGGGCTATTTTTTGTATGAATTGTGCTCTTGTATAACTCATTCTTGTTCACCAGCTTTCTTTTTTAATACGTCAATGACACTTGTAATGACTTTTGGAATAGGTACGCCCATAAGTCCTGCATTTTCGATGATACTAATCAGTTCAACTACTATAAAGGCAATGACTGTTGCTGTTTGGATATAGTCGAGACCTAATGTCATATCTAAACGATGGGCTACGAGCACCAGTAAAAAGGTAATGCCCTTTTTGCATAGCCCTTTCCAGCCTGCTGTGCTGCTTAAGGCACCTGTTTCACTTTTTGTGCTATTTTGAAAAAATGCGGCTACAACTAGGCCCATAATAAAATCTATGGCCATAAAAAATAAAAGGGTCTGTAAATCTACAGACCACCCACCAAATAATTTGGTAATATGACTTCCTATTAATCCGATTGCACCCACTACGCCTATTTCTTGAATTTGCATTGTATCCCTCCTCTTGTTAATTGCCTGTATTTATTGGCAATATGCCGCATCTGTTACCAAATGGGTATATCCTTGTGCTATTAATCGTGCGGCTACCTTTTGTTTAAGTTGACGTGGTACTTGTTCAAATGTTTTGTGTCCACTTATAATTAGTGAACTCCAGTTAATTACTAATGGTGTCATTTCTAGTCCTCCTCTAGTCCTTTTTAGTTTGCGACTGTATTATTTTCTAAGTGACTTAATTGATCCTCTAGCTGAAATACCATTTCAGATAGTTCTGCAATACATAACTTATTATTTAAGATTTCTACCTCTGCAGAAGATAATCGCTTTTCAAGTGTTATAGCTGGGGAATAACTTGCATCTTGGCAAGTTGCAGCTAGGCTTTTAAGTTCTTCTGCGTTCTCAAAGGTTAAGTAACTTTTGGCAAGGGCTATTTCAATTTTGTTCATCATTTCTGATAAAATATATTGGCCTTTTTGGACTTCTATTTTTAGTGTTTCATAAAATACAGTGTTTGTCATAGCATGTCTCCTATAAAAGTGTATTTGTTGTTACAAGTTGTGTAATGGATATGTTTTCTTGTTCTAAGCGTTCAATTCTTTCTTTTAATAGTTCTGTTTCAGACTTTGGAATCGCTTCATACGTTACAGTAAGATTGCCAGCTTCATCTAATGCATATCTTCCCGTATAGCCTTCCTTTGCTTCAATCTCTGGTGGCTCATCTATAATGGTATAGCTAATATTGGCTGTCTCTTCTAATAGTCTTGCTTCTAACAAGGTATTTTGTTCTTGGTCTTTTAAAATCAAAAGTCTTTTCACACTTTCACCTGCCTATATTCGTTTTAAAATGTGAGATAAATACATATAATGCATGGATGATGTGGTCACACGTAACGTCAGTTTAATTCTTGAGCCATTGGGATTATAAAGATAAAAACGACTTCTAGATGGGGTAAACTCAGAGGTGGTTACACCTTGAGCAACTGTGGTCATAGAGGTTGCGTGTTCCATACGATAATAAATGGGGGCATCTAATGCCGCGATTGAAATCTTCCAATCATCTATATTAGAGGCAACATCTGTATATAATGCCGTTAAGAATTTGTCTCCTGAGATTGTATATTCTTGTGTGCCATAATAACTATCTATCCACCAACGCGTATATGTGGTTAAATCTACTGCTACATTATTGATAGAAACAATACGCCCAATATAATAGGCCATATCATCAAAGCTTGTCTGGTTGCTCAACGTGGTACCTAATTTGTCATTAATGGCGTTGGCAACACTTGTTTTTCCACTAACGACAGTAGATTTTAAATTATTAATTTCATAATTCACCGCCAGGCTTCCATTTTGATCTGCATGAACAATTTGATTATTAGCATTCACAAAGATACGCCCATCATAGTCCGCACTACTCCCACTTTTATGAAGGTCAATATATTGGCCCATTTCTGAGACACTTCCTGCACTAGGATTCGGTAAATATGTCCCGTTATGGTTATGACTACTCTTAGCAAAACTGCTAGCATGATAACCATCTACTGTATCTGCATTCCCACCATTTGCTGGTAAAGCTGTAGGTAAACCTGTAATCTCACTACTACTATGAGTATGAGCTGCAGCTGGGAAAGTCTCTGGCTTACCGGTGATATTGTCCCAGGTAAGCTTTAAGCCACTAAAAAGCTTTAAGACCCATTCCCGAATGGGGGCATGGGCATTTTCATCTTGATTATGAACCGCTAATTCTTCAGGGGTGACCACTAACAAACTACTATTAATAGTGGCTGTCACATTAGCCTCATTCCCTACAAGGGCAATAATATCAATTTGCTTTTCAATAATCTCACTACCTTGACTTGAAATATACTCTGCTAAATTGCCTGCATTACCATAACAATATAGCATCTCCTCTAAGGTGTCTGGATCTTGTGCATAGACACCCAGTTCTCTTAAGTAAAAGCCTGCTGCCAAATTACTATTGTTAAACTTGCCACCTATTTTTACCTGCCCTTCTTCTAATGCGATAAGTTTGCTAAGTGGCACTTCTAACTGAGGTGAAATTAAACTTTTAAGTTCTTGTGGGACTCTACTGCCTAATTCACCATCTCCTAATTCTAATTTTGTAAAATGGAGTGTTTTGCCTGCCATGCACTTGGCTTGTAGCACTTTTCCTTGTTTTGTAAAAAATACATTGGCAATGCTCATTTTATCCCTCCTGTTTAATCGTTATTGTTTCTGCCATATGCACCACAAAACCTATATAAAGATTGAGTGCACTAGCTAGTGTCACAATGACTTCATCTAACCAGGCACTTTTTCTTTTAACCTTTTCTGTGGCGATTTTAAATCTTTCTACAAAGCTATCATCAACGCTAATATTAGTGGTTGTAATACGAAAATGATGAGGCTCACCGCCATATTCATACCACTCCTCAATGGTACTTTCGCCAAAGATTAAACTCACCACTTCTTCAACTGCCCCAACAGTACCTTTTTTCTTATGCCAAGCGATTGCCTTCTTTACAAGTTCCCGCTTTTTGGCTAGAGGTAGCGCTGCTTCATAATGAGGCACATCAAACTGCAAGGCTAATAAATCAACAATCTCCTCACTGGCATTTGCAATATTGGGTAAAATACTTAAAGTTTCGATGCAGCTTCTTAATTTACTAAGCTCCTGATCTAGACTTTGACATGCGGCTTGTATATTGGCATCATGGCTAATACTGAGTGGGAGTAAGTCTTGAAACGAAAGATTTGCATTAACCATTTTCATAGCCTCCATAAATAATCTCTTGCCTATTGATTTGCGCAATTTGTGATTTTTCAATAGGCGTATAAAGCGGTTCCTGTACGACTACACGCTTAGCACCTGCAGCCATGACTTGATGAATCAGTTCTGAAGGATTAATTGCCCTTCCTAGCTGACTTTGTTGCCATACGATGTAGTCTGTAATGGCAGCTTCTATATTTTTTTGAATCATTGCTATTTGCGCCACCTGGCCTGAGTCGATATAATATTCAAGTGAAATATTGTAGCTCATCTGCTCTGGCTGTAAAACAACCACCTTATCCGTTAAAGGCTTTACATGTTTATCGCTACACACTTGTAAGATTTCTGCTAGCACTTCTTCTGATAAAAGCTGTCCTGCCTTACTAATGGGTATAATATTTACTACTCCTGGTTCAGGTGAAATGACTGCTACATCTCCTATCTCTGAAGAAACACTTTTTGCCCAAAAGGCATAAGCCCCATCACTTCCTGCACAGCTATATGAACTGGGTGCCTCAAAAGCTCTTTTTCTTAAAGCATCATCTGTTTCCTTATCGCTACCACCTGTTGTAGTCGTTGTATTGGTCACACTACCAAAGTAAGGAAAAACATCTACTAAAGTCTCTATTTGACCTGGTAAAAGCCCATTGCCACATTCTCCTGGTGTTTCACACGCCACAATCGTTTCTAACTGTAATTGGCCCGGCGACACTTCTTCATCACTTAACGTTTTGAAATAAAGTTCCCCACTTTTTAACCGGGTGCCTTTTGGAATTGTGATGACACTTTGCTGTGCATCAGACAAGCTAAACTTTACGGTACATCTGGCAGGTGTTGCGGCTAAACGTGTAACCCCTACTAATGCCACCACTTGATCTAGGTAATCTCCTGTCGCATAAGCTAATAAGTTTTGCTTACCTGTAAAATCTATTAAAAAACGCTGCTGCGTTATAATATAAGCAAGGGCTTCTAAAAACAGCCTAATCGGGTCTCCAGGATAAAGCTTCCTTCCTGCAATACCTTCATAGGCTGTGATCACATCATTTTCTATATCTGTTGTATTGGTATTACAAAATGTAATCTCACTTAGATTATTCAGTCCCAATAATATTCACCTGCACTTTCGGTTGTAATTTGCCTATTAAATGGTCTTTTTCATAGGTTACTTTGATTACCTCCACACGTGTCTCATAGGTTTCTATGGCTTCCATAATTTGTACAGTGAGTAGATTTTCTGCTATTTCTAAAGGTAAATCTAACATACTCATATCAATGCCAAATTGACGGTCTAAAGGCACACTTCCTTTTGGTGTACTCATGATGGTTGCCACATTCTGCAAAATTTCGGCTATGCCTGTGGGATAAAAATTAATTGTGCTTGTATTTGTTACTGTATACATCTTCTCACCATCTATTTCACATATTCCTTTAACGTCACTGTAATGGCGCCTGATATAACCTTGCCATTTTTATCAACTTGCTTATACGTCTGCTCCGTTGCCTCTACTGTCCAGCGATAATACCCTAAAGCATCCCCACCAATAACAAGTGGCAAGGCTTCACCTGTACGCGTCAGTTTCATTAACTTTTCCATATCATAACGGGGATTGCGTCCTAAACTGCTTTCAAATTGCATTAAAAAAGTAATGGTATCTAAATTAGGCCCTAAAAACTCTGACCTAGGCTTTTGCATATGAACTTCATGATATGCCCAGCGTCCGGAGCTACTTCTAACTAAATCTTGAAAGGTATTGATATTTTTATAAGAAACTTTAAATAAAATATCCCCTAATGCACCAATCATCTATCTACCTCCTAACATTTACAGTATCCTGGGCACGTAATATTACCCGTTAAGACAATATCCCCACTTAGGACTATTTTTCCTGTAAGTGCAACCTCCCCACTTAAGGTCAAATTACCGGATATATCCCCTGATTCACATGCGATATTTAATGTTTTACTTCCTATGCCAAAAGCTTCCCCTTCAATGGTGGATTGCTTACATGATCCGCTTAATAGGTCACAATTTACATTGACCTTATTGGCAGTCACATCCACTTCCCCATCTTTTATATCTGCGGTCAGTTTATGTGCTTTTCGATCATAGGCAATAGATGAACCATCTGCAAAAGCATAATAGACGACCTCTGTTTCCTGAATGGGCGGCGGTGCTGAAGGCGTATAAAAACACCCTAAGCAAAAGCCGTCCCCTACGCCTTGTGCCATAAATAGACACACCACATTTTCACCTACATCCGGCATAGCATAAGCCTTATTTTTAAGGCCTTGTGGAAATAAAACAGGTAAATCGGTGGAGACCATATTGTCCATATCTGCAAAGACAACTTGTACAGTCCCTTTTTGGGCATTCACACTTGAGACTTTTCCTATACGCACAATCGTTGTTTCTTTCATCTAATATCCCTCCAAACATTTTGAGATTTCAATATCTGTGGTATAACCACCCACAATATGATGCGTTGCTTTATTCACAATGTATTTACCATCAAAGGCATGAAACCCTTTAATTAAAAGTGTGACACCAGCTACTAACTGCACATTACCTAAAACAGTAAAACTGCCTGTACACTCTTGCTTATTTTTTTCTCGGAGTTTGCTTTTAGCTAGTTTTAAAGCTTCTTTATAGCTTTTCACCTGTTCATTCACTTCTAGTACAGGCCCTTGCGCCTTACTTGGATCTTTAAAAGTCGCTTCTATAGTGGTGTTTGTTTGAGCATCTGTATAACGAACATGACAGGCTTTATAACCTGTATCATTGGTTTGATGTGTAAAAGTATAACTTATAATATGGGATTTTCCTTTTACCAGCGTTAAGATAGGTGCCTTACATTCATAGGCATATGCATCAAATATAACAAGTTGCCCAGCTGTTACCTTTAGCGATACACCCGCTTCATTGCACAGCTCTTGTAAAAAGATTAAATCTGGCTGTTTCACCTGATCTAAGTTTTCATACGTCACATCTTCTTGTACATCAAAAAAGCATTTAAGCCCTCCACGCCTTGCAATTTCACTTGCAATCTTAGAGAGCTTAATCTTTTTCCAGGACTGCGTTCTGGCTGTTTGTTTGATGCCACCGCTTATGGGGACACTTTGTCCTTTTATTTCTACTGTATCAGGCGGCCCACTTAATGCGATTTCATCAATTTCAAATGTACCACAAGGTAAAAGCTGTTTTTCCTTCTTAAGGTTCCAATTTTCTACATAAAAAGAGGCTTCAATCGTATCCCCTTTTGTGGGCATCCAATGACTATGCCAAAGCCCTTCCCTATCTTCCAGGGTAAGCTGTAAATCATCTGCAGCACCTGTTGCATTATCTGTATAGCTTAAACCTACTATATATTTACGAATATCTTGAGAGATATCTGTTTTTTGATACTTTATGATGAGATGGACACTTCTTGCCATAAAGCTTTCATAATCTTTCATAGGCTACTGCTCCTCTTCCAAGGTGGCAACGTCTTTACAGGCGGTGTTGCTATCTCTGGTATATTGAGTATCACATTGGCTGAAAACACAAGGCATTTTCGATATAGAGGATTTGCTGCCATGAGTTGATGCATCACATAGGCATTCCCATAAACTTTATAACAAACCATATCCCAGGTATCTCCTTGTTTAGTTGTATAGGTACTAAGCATGATAATTTAGTCTCCTTTCATTTTGTATGTTTTTACCCAGTGCTTGTAAAAGTTTCTTAATAAGTACTGGCTCATATTTCACTAGCTCTGCTAATATTTCTTGTACCATGTTTTCATTGCCACTATTTACTGTAATCTGCGGATTAAAAGCAATTTCAACCTTTTGATGATTGTCTGCTTGCAGGTTACTCCCAAATGGGCTGCCTTTAGGTTGTAATAAGTCCTTGGTCTGCCCATGATTAAATACCTTGTAACCTCTGGCATTCGTGACTAACTCAGCACCTTTTTCACCTGCAATAAACGTATCTGGTGTATTAAAACCTGTGGAACCTTTTGCAAACATCGGGATTTTAGGAATGTGCATACTATAAGACTTCCCGCCAAGTCCAGGTACCCAGTCTGGAATTGTAATATTTATGCCATTGACCTTATCAATCATACTATTAATCAGACTGACAATCGTATTGATCGGTGCTGCGACAATCGCCACAAGTCCGCTAAAAATACCTTGAAAAATTGTTTTAACCCCTTCCCATGCCTTTTGCCAATTACCTGTAAAGCTGCCTGTAATAAAAGTAATAAGGCCACTAAAAATAGTCTTAATGGCAGTCATCATATTTTGGATATTTTGTAGTAAGCCTGCACCTATCGGTAACTTGTTTAAAAAGCTAACTATGCCTTGCCCTATGGATTGAATAAAACTACCGATATTTGCAAAAGTACTACGCAGGTTGCTCCATAATTCACTGGCTTTTACTTTGAGGGTGTCCCAGTTTTTATAAAGATAAATACCTGCTGCCACAACGGTACCTATTAAAAGACACATCCACCCTAAAGGACTCATATTTAAAACTACATTTAACGCCTGCTGCGCAAGTACCATGCCTTTTGTAACAGCCATATAAGTTGCTGTCGCTGCCTTGGCGGCTAATGTTACGGTTTTATAAGCCACTAAACCCGCAACTACACCTGCAATAATCGGGCCTATGGTTTGCCAGTTATTGCGGATTAAATGATACACGTCTAAAGTTGCTTCACCTATGACCATAAAGCCTTCTACAACTGCTGGTAAACCTTCACTTTGTAACCAAGCTAAAACTGGCTTTAAACCCTCAAATACGTGACCGCCAGTAGCCTTTAAATTCGCAAATTGTGTTTTAAGCTGGTCAATGATCCCTTTAAACTTTGTAATTATCGGGGCATTTTCACTTACTCTTTGTTTAATATTCTCAAAGGCAGTGACACCCCAAGTTTTTAAGTTCTTAAAACCATTCATTAGCGTTGGCCTAATGCCTGTCACCTGATTTTTAACAAAATTAATGCCTTGTGCTGCCTTACTTACAAGGCTGCCAAGGCACTCACCAATTTTGATAAATAATCCACTATTTTGTAAGTTCATTAAAAGATTCCCTAAGTCATTAATATTATTCTTAATCACTTCTAATAAACTGCCCTGCCTAATGGTTCCTTCATTCGTAATCCCTACAATATTGGCAAGTGCCGTCTTTGTTACACCTGTTACAGTCGACCAGACACCTTTTAAGGTTGTGGCTTGCTTTTCCATACCCCCTTTAAACTTCTCATCCATTAAAGCTAACATCGCTTCATTAAACTTTTCCTGATTTGTAATCTGGCCACTATTATTCACCACTTGAATCTGCCCCATTTTGTTATAAGCATACTCAACGATATCCGCCTTTTTAATCCCAAATTCTTTAAGTCTTTCAAGCTCACCTGTTTGGGCATCAATAATCGCTTCTGTTGCCTGAATTAAATCTTTATTGGTGGCACCTGCCATATCACCAATCATCGGTAAATAGGTTTTAGCCGCCAGACCCATAGCTTCAAGCCTTGCACTTGCCTCAACCACACTGCCTGTTTCAAAAGGCGTACGATTTGCCAAGTTAACTGACCAGTTCATAATATCTGCAGCTTTTTCAGCACTTTTTGTAGCCGTTTCAAGCTGCATACGATACCCTTCTAAGTTCATTGCTTCGCTTAAGCCTGTCCCTAAAGTATTTTTAATACTAAAAGCCGCAGTCAAAGATGCTGCGGCTGTCTTTGCTACCTTCACCATATTATTAATATGTTGTGTAGCGAGATTAAAGTTTTTAGCGAAACCACTATTTAATCGGCTATTTAGTGCAAAAGCTACCTGATATGTATTACTTGCCATTAGTGCTCACCCCTTTCTGCCATAGTTATAATCCAATTTTCTAATTCACTAAGGGGAATAGATGACCAATATGTCACAGGGGTAAATGTCTCACTGGCCATAGTTAATAAAATCTTTCTAAAGTTAACCTTAGGATCTATTCCTCTCCGAGTAAAAAATTCTGCACCATAACTGTAATTTTACTAAAGTCTTGAATGCCCAATAGCGGTATCATATCACTCGGCACATTACACGCTTTCGCTGCAAGAACGGCTAAGTACGCCTTACTAAATTCTTTAACTGGGGTTGAGGCAGTTAGCTCAACACCTGTTTCCTTTTCTGCATCTAGAAAGTCTTGACCTGTTAGCGACTCTAGATTTAATGTAAGATTTTTGATTTCTGTACCATCGTATTGGATGGGCTTTTTTAATGTGATTTGCATTATGTTCTCCTTTTATATAATATACAAAAAGACCTTAACAACTGAAGGTCTTATAGATATACTTATTTACTCCGCAATTGACCTCAAATCCTTTCTTAGAAATTCAGGTATTTGACATTGCTCAAATTTTTCTTTTAGATAATCATCTATATCTTGTTTAAAATATGACACTTCCATACCTACAGGCATATCTACTAATGCTTCTGCAATTATTCTTCTAGTCTCCTGATTCATTGTAATAAATGTATCCCATTCTAACGATAATTCACTTACAACATCAATTGGATATCTGCATATATAGAATGTATTATCATCTTTTATCAAAGCACATCCTCTATTTATATGACTTATGCGCCCTTTTGCTCGTAGTTGTTCCGTTTCACTAATATCTATTATCTTAACAATCCCTTGTTCTTTAAGTAACTCATCCCAGCTTAACTTACTTGTACTAATCTCCTTTAAACCTATAGTTTTTATCCTTTGAATAAATCCAATCATTCGTCTATACTTTACTACACCCATAGCTACTTCCTTTGGCTCACTTGAACCAATTGATGTCAATATAGCAGTTTTTAAATCTTCAAATTGATTTGTCAGATTTTCTATCTTTTTAGTTTGAGCTTCATTATATCTTTGCTCATTTAATAAACGTTGAAAATAACTAGACCATTGTCTTTTTAATGTGTTCTCTATATCCTCAATTTTATTAAAAGTAAATATATTATTTCCAGTAGCTCTTAATCTAACAAAATTTATAAACTCAAATATATATTTTGCTGTTTCCTGCTTTTCAATTGAAGGGAATTCAATTTCATTAATTATATTCTTACCTTTATTTTTTTGATATAACTGATGATCATGCCATACTTTCTGTTCTATAAATGTATATATAGGAATTGATTCCTCTATTGCTTTTAGCACTTCCAGTTGAGTAATAGAAACTTTTTCTTTGGTTTTAAAATTCTCAACACTAATACCTTCTTTTTCTATCCCTTCAAAGTCTATCTTATCTAAAGCTTCTGGCACTGCTTGTCCTCCAAAACGTGAACCTATTATTAGAACTAACATATCACAATTTATCACTTCATCAACACAACTAGTATGTGTATGTGTTCTTGGATCATATAAAATATCATTAAAGTCACTCATCATAGGTTCATATCCTAAAGAATTTAAGAATACTCTTAACTGTGACCTTAAAATATTTAAATCATAACAAGTAGACGATACAAAAACCCTTAATCCTGCCATATTCTATCACACCTCGTAAAATATTCTAAATTTTATAATTTTATTATATTTTACTTTTAAACATTTGTCTAATTATCTCTTTATTTTATAGTCCTAAATCTTTCCTCACCTCTGCCAAATAATCGCCCCCATTAACAATATAAATATAATTCAAAGGATCTACCTCAATCGCCACATTCCCATCTACAAGCATCTTATAATACAACACGCTAAATTCATTCCCACTTTCTGTGCTTGCGCCTGTTTCCATTTTACCTGGGGTAATCTTTTTAGGAATGGCTCTTACAACATGCTTTACTGCAGATGTTTTTAAAGTACCTGTGGCACTATCGTATTTTTGTTGGGATGCTCTAAAATCTAGGGCGTGGGCAATAGGTGCAGATAAGGCAACTAAATCTCCTGTAATCGTTCGCCAGTTAACGGTCATACTCATGGCACCTATGTGTCCAAGAACTGGCATTTCTACCTCACCTGCTATGCCTGCACCTTTGATAGATTCTGTAAGAGATTCAATATCTGGCAGTTGCACATCTGCAATGCCTAATAGGTCTTTGCCATCCTTGTAAGCTCTATAGGCAATTAACTTGTCTGGAATTGTACTCATTTTGTTGTCCTCCTTTTATTCAAATAATGCGGCCAAGTATGCTGTATCATACTCTAAGGCAAACTGAATTTCTCTTGCTGGGCTTGGTGGAGTAATGTACACATGGAATTTTATTTTGCCATCCATAATATCTGTTGTAGTGTTTTCTGCTTCTAAAAACTCTACGCGGCCACCTAATATGTATTCTGCTGCTGTCATCCCATTAAGCCAAATATTTAAGCTATCTACTATGGTATCCACTAACCTTGGTGTAATTGGACCATCTACCTTTTGCCAAAAACTCTGAATAATCGTTTGTGCTACATAATAAAACATACGCTTCACTGGAATAAAGGCATCTTTAATATCTGTCACACCTGGATAACATGCGGTACGATTACCCCACAGTTTCCAACCCCCACTAAAATTAATGGCTGTGACAATGCCTTGACCATTTAAATAATTGGCTTGATCAATCCCCAGAATAACCTCTTTATTATCCTTTCCGACTAACCCATTTATCTGCAAATTATGATTAGACGGTGAAACATACGGCACGCCATCATTATTGGCATCCGTTTGACAAATTAAGCCTGCTAGCTGGGTACTCATGTGATAAATATCCTCACCTAAGCGTACCTTTGGCCAGCAAACTATCTGATTTTCATAAATGTAGTTATTTTTGTTTTTCCATGCCACAACTTCTGTATATTGGCTAGCTTCTGTTACTGGTACATCCACTAATGCCATACACTTAAAGAAACCATTAATCGTTCCCGCCTTACTTGCCATCACTGCTGCCACACTCGGATTTTGACTAAACTTAGGTGCTACTAATTGTCCTGGGACTAATCCAAAACGTGGTAAAACTTGATGAATAAGTTCTAAGCCTAGTGCTTGTCCCTCTTGACTAATCCCACCTATAATATCATTTGCCGTCACTAAGCTGGCATCTAAATGTGCATAACTCACTTTAATGCTACTTCTGCTACCTTCTAGTAAGGTAATCACACATCCTCCTGCATCATTAAAGCTTAATGCATAAGTATCTGCCTCTAATGTTTTACCAGCTTCATCTTTTACTTTAACACTTTCTAAAAGTACTCCCTCGACTGCAAGAAGTGCTTCATTTTCTGTAACTGATAAAGTTTCCTCTTCAACCGTTACTTTATGCTTTTCTTTATCTAATACATTAATAAAAACAACAGGTGCCACACTAAAAAGTGTAAAATGTGATTTCATAAACTCACATAATGTATAACTTTCAAAGTTACTTAAATACCCTAAGGACTGTACTGCTTCAGCATAGCTATAACATAATACTGGCTCATTGACTTTAGGTGAAGTTGCTAAATGAATCGGTGCTGTCCCAATTACAACTGGTAAACCGACTAAAGCTTCTACTGGTGGCACGACACTTGTTGGAATTTCACTGGTATATACGCCATGTTGATACGCCATTAATTTTGACCTCCTTGTAAATAATTTTGTATTTGTAAGTACATCTTCTGCTCATAACTGCCCTTTACTAAAAGCTTTAACCTTGTGCTATTTAGTTTTTCTAAAGGCACAATAAGCCGTTCTACTGCTGGGCAACTTGCAATATGAATCTGCATAAATTGAGGAATGCCCATTAAAACAGTAAACTGTGGCATACCTGCTAAATGTGGGCCACAATACACCATTTTCTTTTCTTCTTCTTGTATCTTTTCTGTTTCCTTTTTCACACGACTTGCCATCTTTTTTACACTCCTTCCATTTGTAATTGTGGGATATTTAAAGTAAGCTCCATAAAACCAAAGAAATACGGATAAGGTTGCTCTTCTGGCATAGAGGTTTTAATAGGCCTTTCTATGGTATAAAAGTTAAACACTGGCCGAGTTAACACAGCCTTTTTAACA
Organism: Cellulosilyticum sp.; assembly: GCF_982396655.1. Lineage (NCBI taxonomy): Bacteria > Bacillati > Bacillota > Clostridia > Lachnospirales > Cellulosilyticaceae > Cellulosilyticum > Cellulosilyticum sp. Next base: position 41,906 of record NZ_CEVXFV010000012.1, read on the forward strand.
AGTTCCATTAAATGCAGCACATCTACCCAGCCTTCTATCTCCTCACTATACACCCCCAAAATTAACTTTAAACTTAAGTGAGACTGTTCTTCTAATATCATATCATTGCTATATCGCACAATAATATAAGGAAAATCCTCTTGCTCCTTATCTGCTTCTTGCAGTGGATCTAAATAACCTAATACAATTTGTGGGTCTTTAACGACATGTGACTTCGTTTTTAAATGGGCTTCTTTTACTGCTCCTTCAAGTACTGCTTTAAAGTCCTGCATCACCTGATAAACTGTCACTGCTTACCTCCTTTAATATTTCTTGAGTAATCGCGTCATTTCATGCTCCAAACGCGTATAAAACATATTGGTCATATCTTTTTGTACGGTATTTGATACATTTTGCCCTTTTGCCATATATGGAATAGAGGGTCCCATGATTTGCTTAATTGGTAATCTACTTTCCTTAGACCGTTCAAATACACCAATATGCCCTGATTTTGTTTGGGCAATAAATGCACCAGGTAAAGTTTTATACCCACCCTTTTTAACAGCTACTTTAAGGGCTGCTGGTCGCTTTTTGGTCACTGTCTTTGGCGTCGTTTTAAAACGAATTAAAGTCGTGACAGGTGCTGCAGATTTCACCACCCCACCTAATCGACTTACAGTAGCTTTTTGTAAACTTAAAGTGGCTTTCACATCTTTTGCTTTAATGGTAAATTCACTAGTGACTTCTTTACTAATGGTCATTCGCCCTTTTGTAATAGCCCGATTTGTGGCATTTGCTATGGCTCTTTTAGAACCATTGGGAATATTTTTAAGGGCTTTTTCCACACTTTTAATAACCTTTTGATCAACATTTATTTCTACCATGATTCATTCGCACCTATGGCAATTTCATAAAGTCCCTCTTTTTCTTTGCAAGAAACAACTAAATAAATCTTGCCATCGAGTTTGAGTGTTTTGCCTTCTACAGGCCTACTCTTTAAATGCCTTGCTTCAACAAGTAAAAGTAAATCACCTAAATAAGTTCCCTCAGCTGCTTTCATTTGCCTTTTTTGAAGTTCATCCTCACCAATGATTAAAGGGACCGTTTGGTCCCCTAACTCATGATACTGTGCAAATTCCATGACACTTATTAAATGCTCTAAATCTTGACTTAACTGGGCTTTAAATTTGTCCATCTTCCACTTCCTCTATGTAATCTATAATCTGTGCCACAAGTTCCGGATGCTTAAGTCCTAAATCTAAATTTAGACCAATAGATGCTGCATATTCTACTAACTCTTGCTTCTTCATCTTTTCTAAGGCCTCAGTATCTAAATAAGCTACTGTATCCTCTTGGTCATCAAAGTCTTGTGCTTCATCTTGTATAACTTGCGCTTGATGTTGTACACATTCTGCCACACCTAAGTGAATTAAGCGCTGGCCTTCTGCCTCTGAGATTTCTATACAGTCACCTTTTCGGTATTGGACAAGTTGCCTATTTTCTCTTGTTGCAATCTTTGCTAATACTTTTAAAACCATAAGTCACCTCCATTATTTAACTACTGCCACATACCAACCATCTACATCATAAGGTCTAGGGACTGGGCGTGAAGTCATTCTTAACATCTTACGTTCATTTTCATGATCCACCCAAAACTTAGGTACCATTTCAAAGTCATAGGTCACAAAATCTTCTCCCTCTAACTGTGTCACTGCACTATACTCAATAGACCCTACTGTTTCAGGTAATAGCAGCACATGTCCTCCAGGTAACATTGGTTGCTCTTCACCTTCATCATCAATAAACCATTCATCATAACAATAAATATCTAAATCTAGTTCAATAAGTCTACCTAAGAAAGTGAGTGACGGATCTACCACCCTTGGAGTAATATCTGCTGTTTTGAGATTTAATAAATTTAGTTCTTCTTGTACGGCTTTATTTTGCTTAAAGAGCTGATACACATCAGACGCCATTAAACAAATCTTAGGTGCCTTGCCAGTCTTTTTAATAATTTCTTTACGCCATCTTGTTAAATCCTCTAAAATACCAGCTGTGGTGGTATCCCATTTTGCTTCACCAGTTAAAATTTCTTTGTTATCAAACTGATAATCAATTTGAATATCTAAACCTTCTTCTTCATCTTGAATATCAATACAACCATTTAAAATGATTTCGCGGCACATCCATTCTTTACGTCTTAAAATATATTCTTCTAGTTCACTTAAATCAGCGGCTAATATTTCCCTACTTCTTTGGGCAGGTGTTTTATTGCTATAAATACTTTCGCCTAACGACTTTTGTGAAATATCATCTGCTGTGGTCATACGTTCTGGTGCAATTTTAGGCGCCTTAATGAGCCTACTTGAATAACCTGCTCTTGTAATCAGCTTACCGCCTTTACGTTTGGCTACAAAAGGTGCCATCAGACGTTTTCCCTTTTTTGTTTCAATTTCTAACAATTCCTGCACATGCACCTGTGAATGTGGAAAGAAGCCTGTAAAAAAGCTTCTCATAGGTGTTCTAAGTTCTAAAGCTTGTAACATTGCTTTTGTTGTAATTGGCATAATTTATCCCTCCATCACGCAATCTGTAAAGATGCCTAGTTCTCTTAATTGTGTTTCATAATGTGCTAAAGTTGTTCCCTCTGCAAAGCTTAAAGCTGCTGCATTAAAATCACCTGTCAAATACACCTCGGCAATGGCATAATCTGCTGCTTCACTACTTGTGACAAGCTCATCTGTTAAAATGCCATAAACCTGCTCTTCAGTTTTAGTATGATTTGCTAAACTCCCTTTTTTCTCGGCATCTAGTGCAATGATGCTGCCTCTTTTTAAAATACCTTGTCCGCCATTAAGCTTCACAAAACCTGTTTTAACAGGAATCTTCGTACTTGCAAATAACTGATCTGCTGTCACTGTTATCCCCTGTGTCACATAATCCATTATCTTGCCCTCCTTGTATCTTTATTCATAGCGGCGGCAAGTGCAGCTGCCTCAACATCTTCTTGTGTTTCATGACTTGGTGTAAGTTCTGCCCCAATATGCTGGACCCCTGACGCCTCACTATCTTGTGCCAAGTGATTTAAAAACTGTTGGCCTTTCTTAGACGCCTCTTGTAAGGCATTAAAAGCTAACTCCTGGGCATTCATAGGCTTGGTATACTTGGCAGCCTCCACCATTTCTGCTGGAATACTATTTGAAATTTGTTCAATGCCTTGAATACGTTGTCTCTCAGCTTGAATGCCCTCCTCTTTACCCTCATTACGAATTTGATTCACTAAATCAGGGTATTGTGCTTTTAATTCATCTAATGTCATTGTTTGTTCTCCTTCCTCTGCTTTTGCATTTAATTGATGTTTTAATGTATTTGTGGGAATGTTTGGTCCTATTGATGTCTGCATATATTTAGCCTTAAAAGCCTCTACATTCCCGCATTTAATGAGCTCATTCACAATATCTGTATTAGGCATAATAAAACCTTCATGTAAGGCTGCCACAGGCTGTAATGGCATGGTATCTTCTAACTGACCTTCTTCTACAAACATGATTTTATCCACTAATTTGAGATTTAAGGCCTGCTGCGGTGTGAGCCAGGTTTCATTATTCATCAGCTCTTTTACTTCTGCTTCACTCATACCGGTTTTAAGTCTATAAGCATTTACAAGGGTACGGTCTACTACCTGTAACATTTGACTGGTATCCTCCATGGAACGATAATTCCCTTCATTGCCTGTAGAAGCGCAGTGAATCATCACCTCCCCTGTAGGACTTATCCAACATTCTGCTGCCATAGCTACAATACTGGCAGCACTGGCGGCAAGACCTACAATTTTATTTAAAACCTTGCCCTTATAGTCTTTTAAAGCTGTATAAATTTCACTGCCCACATAAGTCGAACCCCCATAAGAATTAATATGGACCTCTACATCTTCACCCTTTGCCTCCTCTAAGGCCCTAGTTACCATATTTGCAGTTGTATATGGATACCCTAGCCAGGCATAGGCCCATTCATATTCTTGTGGGATAATAAACCCTTTCACATTAATAATCTTTGGCAATTTTACGCCCCCTCTCCTTTTGATATGGCTTGCATTTTTTCATTTTCTAAAACTAACTGCTCAATATTGCGGTCAAAGTCGCCACCATTCATTTCAATGGTTTCGCGTTCTCTGGTTGAAAAGCCATTTTCCACACGTTTAGCTGCTGCAGTTACTTCTTTAACAGGGTCTAATTGCCCCGGTGCTGGACCATTCCAATCTGCCCTTGAATAAGCCTTGCGAATGGCAGGATCATTAAAGAAACCGGGTGCCTGAATACGCCCTCTTGCTACTGCTTCACAAAGCCATATTTCATAAATCGGCTGACAAAAATCATTAGCAAACCAAGTTCGGCGCATTTTAAAAGCCTTCCACGCTTCCAGTAAAGCCGCTCTGCTGGCTGAATAACTGGATGTGAAAGACTTCGTTAAAAGTTCATAAGGTATTTCTAGGGCTGCCCCTATATATTTGGCCATTGCCGACACAAAACCATCAAAATTTACATTCGGCCTTTTTGCATCGGCAATCTCGATACTTTCTCCCTCATTTAAAATGTTAATGGCACCTGGTCCTAACTTATAATCTGGTGTTTCAATGGGTACCTCTTCATCCACCACACCTTCAAAATCTCTAGCGGTTTCAGCTGGTGACTCAGATTTTACAAATACAGTAAAAAATGCATTAATTACTGCTGCCATCAGCTCTGCTTCCGTATACCTTGTCAGTTGCTTCAAACTTTCAATTACAGTGGCTAAATAAGGCACACCGCGATATTGATCCGGTCTTTCAGCTTCCATAACCTGCAATACATTAGGCAAACCTGTTTGTGCACCAAACGCCTCTACTCTTCGCCATTCTTTTTGTACATCTAGGCTAGAATCCGGATAGGCATTACAAATATGATACGCAACCACTGCACCTTCCTTATCTATCTCCACCCCATTGTAAATGCGGTTCCCATTAGGTGCCTTATATCTTAAATTTAGATAATCTCCTGTAGCTCGTGGTGTGGCAATGCGGTCACCTTCAATTAAATGTACTTTAAGACCATAGGGCATATAATCAGTTGTTGGTAAATGCTTAATAAGTGCAAAACAATCGCCATTAATCAGCCAGGACATTAACGCCACCTGCTGTAATTCATAAAAATCATTCAGGCCTAAATTGTCACAACGCTTAGACTCTGCCCACAGGTTAAATTCTCTTTCAATTTGCTTTTCTAATTAATCAGCAGCTTCATGACTTATACCCAAAGCCTTAAAATCAACACGACTTTTAAGTTTAAGACCTGCCCCTACTACATTGGTACGATTTGTCTTAATGGCACTGGTGGCTAAAGGTGCTGTCATAAATAAACTTCTAGACCGTTGCCTTAAAGTATTTAGATTTAAGTCAATATCCTCTTGGGGACTTAAACTCTCTGCATACCAACCTTTCATGGCATTTCTTTTTGTACTGGCACCGCCTTCATCATAACCACTATTTTGAATGCTCCTCACCATATTCAGTTTTATTCGAGCCGCCTCACGCTTTAGCGCCACCTGCGGGCTTACCAATTCCCAAAACCTATCTACAGCATTCACTATTTCACCTCCTTATCTATCCATTGGAATAATCCGCCTGACTTTCTTCGTTTTATTTTCTAATTGTAAAACCTTAGCTTCTAGCTGCTTAATCGCCGCTCTTACTTCACTTAAATTGGCTCTTGTTAAAGACCGACTCCCTATGGTATAAGATTGGCTCATTAAAATAGCAGCTTCTGCATCATAATACATTTGCAGCCGCTGCTTAGTCACGGTTAATAAACTCGTATTCATTCAGTTTTCGCCCTTTCAGTTTGAACTTTAAATTAACATCTAAAAATTTGGCTACCATTGATACTTAGATATAAGAATAGGACCTCCTTGTAGGAAGTCCTATTTTAAATAACTATTTTTTTGCTTGATGCAAATCTATCTTAATACTTTTTTAATATCTTGTAACGTCATCATACTTTAAATTCAGAAGTATGTAATTTGATTTTAGCCTAACAATATGTTCTATAGTTATGTTACATTTCTTAAAAAAATATAAGATAATCTGTATTTTTTATCCTAAGTATTGTATAGCTAATGCAATTAGTGATAAACAACGATTAAAAAGATAATCGTAATGACGAACATCAATAATATCAATCTTATTCGTTTCATGATGACGTATGCGATATTCATTTCCAATCTTTGTCAACTCAGCAAATTCAGCATCAAATAACTTAATAAAGTTACTATTTCCACCTGCTATATCATTTATTATGTTTCCTACTGACTGCTTCTTATTTAGTGTTATATAGTAAGTTTTGAGACGTTCTAACGCATCCCAAATCTTTTCTACGGAATCTTGTCGAGCTGCAGAATTAGGTGTCTTATATAATGCAATAGCATCCTCCAACAACTCTTTTAAACCTAACTCCTGTATCGCTGCACAATTATTTTCAATTTCTACTGTAAGCGGACTATTCTCAATAATTCTTTCAATAATTTTCTCATCTGTCAGTTCATAAAGTACTCCTGCTTCAATAAATATCTCATTTACTTCCTCTTGAAAAACCTCAAATACATTTGAAGTATTTAAACACGCTATCTCTTTATAATTTCGATAAGTTGTATTATTCCACTCTTCAGAAATATCTTTAATATTTTGTGCGATATACTCTATAAGATCTAAAAGTGCATACTGGTCATATTGATCATCATATGTTGGTGCACAAATTCTATCATTTTCATTTCTAAAAAGAGCCGGAATCTTCACCTTAATCTTAGTGACAAATCCTCTTTCATCAAATGTAACATAATCTTGATTAAGAAAGTCATAATGACAATTTAAAGTAAAAATATGTGTTAAGTTCTTTTGATATTTTCTACAACAATCTAAAAGTAATGAATAGACATCACTACTAATAGAATATGTTTTTTCTCGTGGTGCTCTTACACCATGTCTTTCACTATATAATTTCATAATTCATCTCCCTAAATTCTAATTTACTAGCATATAAAAGTTCTATTTATTCTTAGTATAATACAATTCAGGATGGTTTGTATATTATCTTGTCTAACAATACCTATTTTTTCCTTATATATATCAGCTTCATAATTCTACACCTCTATTAGCCACCCCACTTTTTCTCTTTAAATGCTTCATTTGGGGCTTTTTGCTACTTTTCATATAATTAATGCCCTTTGCTACCTTTTCACTTAAGCTATCCCAGTTAGGATTTAAAATATCTACCGCTGCGGTGGCATAATTGCGTAGATCTAAAGGTTCATTTCTAGTTCCTGCTTTTTTGACCCACTCTAGTCTTGGCTTACCTTTTACAAAGCGAATAAGACGCTGCTCACTATTTAACCCTTTCATAAAGCTACTTTCATAACCTCTCTCTGCATTTTTAGGAAAGTGACAATAGCCTGGGCCTACTTCCTTAATTTTTAGCCTTGCCATAATGAGTTCTTTGCCTTGATCTACACCTAGCATAAAGATTCTTACACCTGTCTTGGTATTAGTAGTCTGCTTGTTAACAAGTGGAATACCAACACCACCTTGCCCTTTAATACCATAGATACGTTTATGTTTACGTTCCATTTGCTTAATAAAACGATAGGCCTGGTCTGTAAAATGTCCACCTGTATCTAGACAAGTGGCAGCAATTAATAAGCTTCTACCATCTTCAAAATAAAGCTCGGTATCTAAAAAATCTTCTAGCTTGTCCCAGGTTTCTTCTTTTGTTAAATCCCCTTTAATGACTTTATATTGAATACCCCAGCTCTCATAACCTTTGCCCCAGCCCACAACTTCTATTTCAAAGCGGTCATCTTGCACGTCTACACCTGCTGTGACTAAAACAACGCCTTCTGGCAAATCAGACAAGTAATATTCACGTCTTGCTAAAAGCTCTTCATCTTCTACCTGTTCTCCATCGGCCCGCTCTTCCCAGACTTCACCTAAAGACGTATTAATAAAGGCTTTAAGCTGCTCAATACTGCCAGTTTCCTTTTTACTTTTCATAGCCTTTTTGAAAGCTGCAATAATTTCGTCCCAATGTTTCCAGGGTGACGCTAGCTCATTTAAATGAAAGCCTCTTATTTTATTTTCATCATGGGCATGAATCCACTTGCCTTTTTGCTCCTTCCACTCCATTTCTGTAAAATGCTCTAGGCAGTGCATACATTGCATAGTAGCATCCTCAAATCTTAAACGCTTAAATTCTAAAGGCTGATATCTACCACAACAGGGACAAGGCAAATTCCATTCCCCTTTAGAACTGGCTTCATATTCTTGGTCAATTCTTGAAATACCTTTAATCGTTGGCGTAGATACTTTAATAATCTTACGATTCCAGAACGTATTGGTACGCTTTTCACCTAAATCTACAGGGTCACCATCTACACCTGCAGATGCAGGATAACGATCTACCTCATCAAAAAGTACCACGCGAATCGGTTTTGCGGATAAGCCTACTGGAGAATTGGCACCAACAATAGTTAAAATCCCACCTGGGAATTTCTTTTTAAGGATTGTATTTTCACTATCTCTACTTTTAGAAGGTCTAATTTTATCGCGAATACAAGGTGTATCCCGAATCATATTGGCAAGCCTATCTTTACTAAAATCTTCTGCTGCGGTTTCTGTGGGCTGAACTACCAACATGGGACTAGGTTCATGGTCTACAATATAACCAATGGTATTGAGTACAATTTCAGTCTTTCCAACCTGACTGGAACTTTTAACAATCACATGATGCACCCCATCATCACTAATGGCATTCATAATTTCCCTTTGATAAGGTGCACGATCTGTATTCCAGCGGCCATGCTCTGAAGAAGCTTCAGCCGATAAACGCCTATTGGCATCTGCCCATTCGCTCAGTTTTAAAATAGGTGGTGGCTCTAAAGTCTTAGCGACTTTTGCAAATAATGCTAAAGTGTTATTCCTAGTCCTTTTCTTCTTTGATTGTACTGTCATAGTTTTCTACTTCACCTTCATCATATTCAATATATTCTTCCCCATAGAAATCAGCAGGGTCATAGTCCTTTAACTCCATAAGCACCTCTAGAATTTCTTTCGTTAATACTTCTCTTACTTCATTGGCAGCTGATTTACCCACTAAAAGCGGTGCTAACTTAGAAGGCAAGGCAATCATCTTGGAACGAAAAGAAGCTAACATATCCATCATCACATCTGCTACATCCTCTGATTTATGCACTTCACCTTTCATTAAAGCTAATTTAATTTCAGACTGTTGTCGCTTAATGCGTTCATGAATGGCCTTTTCTTTATCCAGGTCGATTTCATGATCTTCACTGCCCTTTGCAATGTCACTTTCCATCTTGAGCATTTTAATATAGGTCTTAATACTTTCAGGTAATACATATCGCCCTTTTGCAGCACGCTTAAAGATACCTTCACTGGCAAGTTGACGCACACGTCTATCTGTGACACCTAATAATTCACCTAATACAGAAGCTGATACGGTTAGACCTTCAATTGTATCTGTTTTCGTAATCTCCTTTTCCTTCACACGCTCACCTCAATCCTTTGATACACTTACTTTTATATTAATTTGTTAATTTATTATCATATTTATTTAGGTACGGAAACGGTAATTTAAAATTTTATTTTTCTAGAACTAGGGAGTTTTTGGGGTCAAGGTACCCGCAATTCCTTTTTTTCGTCTGAAAGTACCTTTGACTATCAAAGGCTAGATACCTCTCACCCACTTGATTTTTCCCCTTCAAAATATGAGAGTTATCTTTTATATCTTTCTCATTCTCTCTATACCTTGCTATCCTTTGCGCTTTATAGCTTTATACTTACTTTTTATCAAGGGAATGATACATATCTTCCATAACGTATCAAGTCACTTTGTACGCCCTGTGATTACCGTTTAAATTGTTTTAATGGGTCATTCATTTCTTTTACCATATTGTCATTCACTTCTTGCGTCAGACCAATATACACACTGGTTGTTACAGGAGACTTATGACCTGCAAAATGCTGTACTTCTTCTATCTTGCCACTCTTTTTATAGAAATTATAAAAGCACGTCTTACGTATGGCATGAAAACCAAAGTCTCTTAGACCAAGTACTTCACCTACCTTATTCATACGCCTATTAAGCTGCGGATAAGAGATCGGCTTATTCATACCTCTTGAACTTGGAAAAAGCACTTGCCAATTCTTCATATGCTGCGTATATAGATCGAGTTCTTTTCTTAAACTGGGGTGAATCAAAACTTTACGTGGTGGCTTAGCCTTCTTTGGCTTACTTTCACTTTGTATGGCCTGCTTTTCATACTTATCTTTTAAATACTTTGTTTTGTTCTCTGTAATCTCCAAATACTCATTTAAAACATCTCGCTTCTTAAGACATCTTAAATCACCTATTCTAAAACCTGTATAACGCATTAAGATAACTAATATGTACAACATACGGTCTGTATCATAAAGATAATCATATAAAGTAATCTCCTGCTCTATATCCTTAATAGGTTGGGTTGTCTTTCCCACGCCACCACCTCCAATCTAATAATTTGTAATGATTAACTCACCATATTCTTTCCTTGCTTTCTGCTCTCGACATACTGAGTAGGAGACATTTACTGGTTCTATTTTAAAATCCTTATACCACTTTCTAACTTCTGGATGATCATTAATGGTCAGTAAAAACTTCCCTTGTATATTGGCTAATGTATCCCTGAGTAAGAGATGCTCTACTTCACTAAAAGCAGTGGCATATCCACTTGTCTCAAAATAAGGCGGATCACAAAAGAAAAAGCTATGTGGCCTATCATAACGCTTAATAATCTCCTCAAAGCTTTTATTTTCGACATAAGTATTTCTTAGTCTTTCCTTAATATCAGCTAATACCCCTTTATAAAAGATTTGAGGGGCTGGTATATTATTCGTACCATAACCATAAGTTTCTCCTCTACTTGCAAAGCTCTGAGAAATTAAGTATAAAAAACGCACTGCCCGTTGAAGTTCTGTTAATTGTTCAATGGTACAGTGCTTGTATTCCTCAAATATATCTCTTCCTGAAAATTCATATTCCAGCATCCTTTCTATTTCTGGTGCATGATACTTTATCATTTTAAACATATTAATAAGCTCTTTATCAATATCATTAATCACCTCTACCTTAGAGGGTTCCTTTCCAAAGTATACCCAACCTGCACCAAAGAATGGTTCTACATAACATGTATGCTCTGGCATTTTTTCAATAATTGTTTTTCGCAGTCTAGACTTTCCGCCTAATCTTGCTATTGGTGGCTTCATATGCTGTCAGCTCCTTCTAGTCCTATATTGTGTCAAATTTAAATAATAGAAAAGCACCTAGCTAACATTTTGCTAACTAAGTGCTATATAAGGGAGGCTTATTGCCTTTATTGGACAATACTATTTTATCATGTAAAAAGGCTAAAAGTTCCCCTATTTATTTTCTGTAACTTTTTTTCCACTACTTAAATTTACTTCTTTACTTTTTTTCACGTTAATATCTATTTTTTATACTTTTATTAATTTTTTATTCAGCAATCACCACTTTCGACATTTTATATATACAATTTCCAGTATAATTTTATTAATCAAGAATTTTTCTTGAAATCCTAAAGAAAGGAAGGTCCTATTTACTGGAAGGAGAATTAATTCTTCTTCTTAATTCACTAGTTATTCTAATCTCAACATAACCTTATCTAACAGTTATATCTTACATATTATCTAATAGAAAATCAGAAGGAGTGATATAAGTGTCTAATTTTACATACGTACCTATTTTAAAATGGAAACAAGGCGAACAAGGGGCAATCAAAGAATTAACACAGCCAATTAAAGATGTTCTTCTACCATTATTAGAGATACCTGCACAAGATTATGATTTTGAAGAAGAAACTTATAAAAAATCTATTGAAAATCATATAGAAAAACTTCCAAACTCTATTACTACAGCTGCAATAAATGAATTTTATCTAGATATATGTAATCTACAAAATAAAATAATGACTGATGGGACATATGTATATGATTATCTGGATGATCTATTGACTAATATTAATTTTATTCCTGTATATACTCCAACCTGTCCCAACAAAAACATCTCATATTTTACAACATGTCTTACAAACAAACGTCAAATTGCTATTAGATTAAAGTTTGATGATATTGAAGATATGAGTAATATTATAAATTCTACAATTATAGATCTTAAGATTACATCAGCCAATATTTCCAATGTAGATTTAATACTTGATTTTAGTTATATAGATCCTTCTCTAGAAAGCAGAATGTTAAAGCTTGTAAAAAGTACTTTAAATGATATACCTCAAATTAAGGATTGGCGATATATTACACTAGCTGGTACATCTTTCCCTGAAAATTTAAGCTCAGTCTCTGCAAATGGTACTGCCCATATTGTACGCTCATTTTATCATATATATACTCAGCTTCTTTCTACTAATACTTGGGATAGAGATTTCCTATTTGGAGACTATACAATAACAAATCCCATAATAGCAGATGATATTGATCCTAGATTTCTAAATCCATCATGTAATATACGATATACTACTGAAGAAACCTATTTTGTTACAAAAGGTACCTCTTTTAAAAAAGCTGGTGGTAGTCAACATGCACAACTATGTAATATTATAATTTCAACCCCAAATATATATTTGGGAACTACCTATTCATGGGGAGATACATATATTAACAACTGCTCAAATTTACAAGTTGGTGGTGGTAATCTTTGTACATGGAGAAAGGTTGGCACTAATCACCACATTACCTTAGTAGTTAATCAACTCGCCAACCTTCTCTAGTTTTTAATTTATTAATTGTGTACTTTCTTATTTCTTTGAGAGATATAGTATCTGCTGCTATATCTCTCATTTTTAATCTACTTTTATTACTTAACCCTTTTATATTATATTGTCTTAATAGCTCCAGAAGCTCCTCTTTCCATAAGAGTTGACTAATTCTATATACTTCTTGACTAGAGTTATTCTTACAATTTCTTATATTTTTAAAGGATACATTTCCAAACTTATTAATATATGCAACCTTTATGCCCCACCATTCAGGCACTTCAGCTAATATTTTTTCATTAAACTTTTCACCAACAACTATAGTCATTCTATCAAATGTTGTATTATAACACTCTATTTGATGTGGTAACCTCTCTAAAGTATCCCTATCACTTTTTATTTCATAACCACATAAACGGCCATTTGCAACTGCAATATCAACCCTTGCATCACCATCACAAATAGTAAGTTCTTCTATAATTCTAAAGGAAGGATTCTTATGCTTTGAATTTATTTTTTTAATTTCTTCAATAAGTGCTTGTCTTATATCTATATCACTTAACATATTCTCCCTCCTACCTCGTTAAAATCTATATGTATTATACACAATAAACAACTATATTTAAATATATAATTTTACCAATTTCACCTTCAAACTAAAATAACTATCTTTAATGATAACAATATTCTGCCAGTAATAGTCCTACTTATACTGACTGCCTCTCCTATTTTTACATATGCTCACATATTTTTCATTTATAAATAACTAACCCTTTACTAGTTGCCTTTAATGCTGCATATATAATAATATCATTCCTCTTATCATAATAACACGACTTTTCCATAGCCAATATCCTCAATATCTTTGGCAACCTATACTGTTCTTTATAGGTTAAATTAAACACGCCTTCATACTCCGTATCCTTAAATCTAGCCTTAGTTTCTTCTACAACTTTCAGCCATTTTTCTTTTTCTTCATGTTTTTGATCCATAAGCTCTAATGCGCTATTTTCGGTCTTACTACGTATGGCATTACTCTTGCCACCTTCCATAAAGCCCATTTGTACACCATATATAATGTCCTCTGTTAAAATCTCTAACTGTTCATATTCTTGCTCGTAGTTGTAAAAATAGTATTCAATCTTTTTAATAATGTCCTTTTCTAATATCATGCTATGTCCTCCTCTTATCGTCAAATAGACGCAAAAACACTTATGCAGCCATAACCTGGGCATAAGTGTTTTTAAATCTATTCCACTTTTATTTCTTACGGTATTTTGCAAAAATATCATTGGTACTGCTTGCTTTAACAGCTTTTACTTGCGGCGTGATGCCTCCTAAAAAGTCTATCTCTTCATTGAGCTTATTGATACTTGTTGCACTTAAATTATTTGTAATGGTTGCTTGACTAGCCTTGACCTTCTCTTTCATTTCTAAAAGTCTTGTGAAAGGTAAGCTTAATCCTGCTAAAACGCATACTGTATAGTCGCTATGATAACCTTGAAAAACATCTAAGTAGTTTCCTATTTCTTTCTTTAGCTCACTGACTTCAAAACTTCTTGCTGCTAATAAACCTATGTATTTAATGACGTAGTCTCTTTCCATTGGTGCATAGATATTGTTTTTAAAGCTTTCTACTAATTTAGCTGCTGTTGTTTCTGCTTTTTCCACTTTGTTAATGGTTAACATTCCCCTTGTTTCAATTAACTCCTTAATCTCTGCCTTATCGATATTCCCTCTTACATCTTTATGATTTGGCATATCCATCATTTGATCAAAAGCCTTTACAAATTCTTGATTGATTATCAGCTTATTTTTATAGGCATTATTATCTAAAACAATAGTACTTGCCATTTCAATATCTGCTAATTCTCTAAAGCACTCATACGAGTTAATATGGGTTTTAAGTGGTTCATTTTCACCTGGTATAATTGTAATGGCACCAACCTTTTTCTCCATATGTTGTCCTAATAAATCAATAAGCATAGGTGATGCACCTGATCCTGTCCCGCCACCACTACTGAATATCACATAAATAAAATCTTCAGGAATCTTTTGCTGAATGGCACTGGCAATTTGTTCAAAGTCTTCTACCACTAGCTCTTTTGCCTTATTTCTATCTTTATTACAGCCTTCACCGCCCTTAATGTGATACTTAAACTTCACTTTAGTTAATGTATCTAAATCTTCTATTGATGTATTTAAAAATAATACGTTATAACCATTCTTTTCGAGCATACTGCCTATATTGCCACCTGCTTGTCCTACTGCAATAAAACCTATTCTATTTTTCATTTGAGTACCTCCCTAAATTTTTCTATCCCTTGTTTTGTAATAAAATATGTATGTTCACGTCCTTCTTTAAGGCCATTAGCTACAAGCTCCGCCCTTACCAGTTTGCCGAGCCTTAAGAAAAGATTTTGTGCACCTATTTCCATCTGTTCGAGTATTGTTTTACGTGACATACCACTAATAATTGAATTTGCCTTGTTTTCATCTAAAATATTTAAAATCATAAAGTCCAACTTATCCATAAGCCTCAACCTTTTTACGTAGTTTTATTATTTTTTATGATGTTTTATTTTCTTTTATCATCTTTTATTTAGTTTTATGATGTTTTAAGTAAATCAATTAAGTCTTTGTACATCATTGTCTCTTTGTACTTGCCATTATCCAGCACAATATAACTTGGATAAATCGCTACTACCTGCTTTAACTGCATACACTTTATCACCTGGTCATTCATAACCTGCTCCACCGGAAAGCTTAACTGACTTCCTACCTGAATGTTTTGCTTTAAGGCTTGATACTTTAAGTCATAACAATCAAAGTCCCTTAGCTCTAAGCTATCTTGGCGCTTTGTCGCACCTAGCCATAATGCTCTTTCACTCACTGCTGCTGTCCTTACACCTAATCTTTGAGCTGCTGCTACTGGTCCTATCTTGGTATAATACGCTTTGATAAACTGATCCATCTCTGCTGTCCATTTCACATTTTGCATAGTCTCCTCCATTATCCTCTATTTGCTAACTTTCATTACCGCTTTCAATATATTCTTTAAGTGCCTCCACTTTATCTGTATCACTCATCTGCATATCATATACAATCTCAGCAATCTCTTTTAGCATAACTGTCATTTCCCTCACCCCTTTAGCTTAATCTCTTTACTACACACAATTTTGCAAGTTCAATATCTTCAAGTTCTTCTATTGCGCTTTTAAACTCCGCGATAACTGTTACTATTGATTTGTTATAGCGATTAGCCACTAAGTTCATCCATTTTGAGATTTCTAATGCTTTTTCATTGTTCATCTTCTATCTGCCTTTCTATCTTGCTTACTTAATGTCTTGTGATTTCAAGTGTATGACCACGTTAATAAAACGAAAGCTGTTTACAACCCATCTCATCTATTACCACTTGTAGTTGATGTTTCATCTGCTGTGGTGCTAATTGCAAATTCGTACAATACTTTGAAGCATATACTTGTAAGGCGATTTCTTCCAAAGTATCTTGCTTACTCCAAAGTTTAACTGTACTTCTTATGTGTTCAAAAACACACTTATTGTCATAGGTCGCAATATGGTCTTTTACATAATTTATCCATTCTTCCTGAGATAATACAGTGCCATTTCGTAAATGGTAAATCCAGTGTGCTCCTACCTGCTCTTTGCATCCTACTGTTAGATCCATTTTGTCACCTCACTAAATTTCTCACGATACTTAGTTTTTGTTTAGCGTTATCAATACGTTTTGATTCCCCTGTTATCTCAATAGCTGGGCAAGACTCAACAATGCGGTCATATGTTCTATGTACACCATCTGCACCTGTTAGCTTATTCTTAAGCTGTTGAGGTGTTAAGTTGGTTGTAATAATTGTGGGCAGTTGTAATCGCATACGTGTATCAATTAGCGAATAAATAATCTGCTTTTCTTTACCCGTCTTGCCTTCATGCTCAGCACCTAAATCATCTAAAATCACTAGACTTGCCTGCTTAAACTGATTTAAAATAGCCACTTCGCCTTCTTCACCATACGACCTATATGATTCATAAATTTTATTAATTATGTTAATGCTACTTGTAGCAATAACCGGTACATATTGCCTAAGTAACTCATTGGCAATGCAAAAACTTAAGTAGCTCTTACCTGTACCTGGTGAGCCATAAAATAACATACCTACATTCTGCTGCTTCATGTTTTGCCAGTTCTCACAATAATTTTTACCTAGCTTATACCACACCTTATTACGCTCATCTAGTTGCCAATTTTCAAATGTGCATTGTTCAAAAGCACCATCCATGAGTGAATATCGTTTTAAGCGTTCAAGCATT
The DNA here is from genome assembly GCF_982396655.1 of Cellulosilyticum sp. Classification (NCBI taxonomy): domain Bacteria; kingdom Bacillati; phylum Bacillota; class Clostridia; order Lachnospirales; family Cellulosilyticaceae; genus Cellulosilyticum; species Cellulosilyticum sp. The sequence continues at coordinate 59,087 of NZ_CEVXFV010000012.1, forward strand.
CTAAGCTTTTCCTTGTTTTGTTCTTCTTCCTGCTTTTTGGCATAAGCTTCACTTTCACATGCACAAGGGATTTTAACTTTTCGCTTACGTCCTAAAACTTCTAAGATATATTCCTGTGGTGTGCCACATTTACTGCAAATCTGACAAATTAAGTCCAAGTCCTGCATAGGCGTCTTTGTCATTAAACGATTCATGATTTCCACTCTTTTGTCCATCTTGTTTTTCCTCTCTTGCCTTTAAGTAATTTTCTAATGCGGTTGTTGATCTAATCCCTACTTCTCCCCAATTCACTAATACTTTTTCAATATACCTAAGCCCCCTTGCATTATTCTTACGTGCAATTTTCATCGCCATTAATACCAGCTCTGCACCGTAGCATGTCACTAAATCGTTTAAAACCTCTGCTTCATATGCTTTAGGTAAATAAAAATTGTTTTGGAAAAAGTCCACCACTTGTTCAAAAGATGATGATGAAGTCTCTGGGTAAGTCTCTGAAGAAGTCTTAGAGAAATCTCTGGTATTGGTTGGGTCATTTTGTCCATATGCATTGGGCCATTTTGTCCCTTTGCATTGGGTCATTTTGTCCCCTTCCATTGGGTCATTTTGTCCTCTTGCATTTTCCCATTTGGGATATTGCATAGGGTCATTTTGTCCAAGCTTGTCCGCTGCCTCTGGACATGCTTTTTCTTCAGCTGCATTTTCAGCTGCTGCTTGCTCGTCAATATAAGCTTCTAGCCTATCATAATCAATGGTGTACCACTTGGTTCTATCCATTCTCAGCTTATTAAAATTCCCTGTTTTTAAAATGCCTAGCTTTTCTAAGTTATTAAAAATACGTTTTAGCGTCTTATCACCGTAAAATGGGAATGACTTCCCCCATTCTTTCATGCTGTTATACGTCCAGTACTTGTCCTCATAAAAGTTCAGTTCCTTCGCTTTATTAATTTCTATCCAGTAATGCACCTGCTGCAATACAATCGCTTCATTTAGTCCAATACAGGTTGCTAAAACCGTATCTACCACTAATGGTGATTTATCAAATAGCACTTTTCTCATAAGCTGCCTCTCCTATTGCATCCATTAATTTTAAAGAAAACTGTTCTACCTCTAATTGTTTTCTACAATCTTCCACCAAGATTTTAAAAAGCGCCATATCTGTGGTATAGGCTTTATAAGCTTCTGGAAACATTGCAATTTTTCTTTTTGCGTATTGTACGGCCTTGTCCATTGAAAATCCTCCCTAAATCCTATCTATTTGCTTGTATTTACTTTAAAATATATACTTTTTTGTATTAATTTGACTAATCATGTTACCTGTGCTATACTTAAAACATCTAAAGTTTTATATACGAACTCTTCCAGGATTGCCGTCTTGAAAGAGCTCAATGAATTGTGTATTAGATTATACATAAGCTCTTGTAAGGTTGCCGCCTTGCAAGGGCCTTTTATTTTTCATAAAACTTTGTAGTAATAAAGGTAAACTCACACTTGCCAGCTCTGCTATTTCCTTTTGTACCTCTCGCCAGCGTTCCACCTCATCCTCTTGGACTACATTGTCACAAGCAATTTCAATCATATCCGTCTGGATTTTTAAAATATCGTTGTATTCTTTCTGAAACCGCAAAGTTAAATTGTCTAGATCCGCAGTTACAACATCAGGTAAAAGCATCTTGCCTATTTGTGTACATTCGCGTAAATAAATGTAACCAATAAGTGGATTCTCATAAAGTTCGATTAATCGCATGACCATATCTTCACTTGGTATCACGACGCCATTTTCCCATTTACTAATAACTGCTGCATCACATACACAAATTAACTTACAAACAGCTTCTTGACTTAACTTTCTTTTATGCCTTTCTTCAGCAATAAGCCTTGTAAATGTATTTGATTTCATCCTAAGCCTCCCTCAACTTGTTTTCACAAAACAAGTTTTCCTTAAAATATTGATTTGCCAACTCATTGTTTTCCACTTCTTGGAATTGTATAATTAAACTATCTTAATTGCTCCTATGTATGTACGACTACCTGCTCTTGTTCCGGTCCATGAATAGCCCGATTTAACAAACTTCGTTTTTCATCATCACTACACTCTAGATTAACAATATAGTCTACAATAAGCTGAGCATGAATATGCGCCAGTTGCTTCTTAAAACGCTGCATACCCTCTTCAGTTTGTGGATAGTGTACTCTTACCTTCATAGTACTCACCCCTATATGTATGTAGTAAATTTTATGCTTGTAGAATTTTGTCCTATGCCTTTTAAAAAATGAATCATTATGGTTTTAAAGTTACTAATCATGTACATACTACCTCTATAATATGTCACAGAACATCACTTACTTAAATTCATTTTCTTTGCTATTTGTCATTAATTATGACATTGTGATTTAAAAAAATATTATCGTCATTAGTTTGCAAAATTTCTTTTATTTTAATTGCAATATCTAATGGCGGTGTCAGCTTTCCTTGCTCATATCCTGTTACAGTATTTCTCTTTTTACCAATAAAATTTGCAACAGTTTGTTGAGTTAAACCAAGTTCTTTACGTCTTTCAATCATTTTAATTCTCAAATTTGTCACCTCTTTTGTCATTTATTATGACATAATAATAAGTCATTTTAAATGACATGTCAAGCTGATACTTAAATTTTTGTTATAATTTATGACTTTTGTAGAAATAAGTCATTATAAATGACTATAATAAACCTATACGGAGGTCTTATTTATGAAAAATGAATCCATATTCTCTAAACGATTAAAAGAATTAAGAAAAGAGCACAATCTGACACAAGCAGACTTAGCTCAAAAATTAGGAGTAGTTCGCACTGCTATTACAAACTATGAAACCAATAGAACTATGCCAGATCCAGCAGCTCTCAATGAACTGGCAAATCTGTTTAATGTTTCTATTGATTATCTTTTAGGCAATACAAATATACCAACTGATAACTTATCAGTAAAAGAAGAAAAAGATATTGCAAAGAAATTAGATGAATTAAAAGAAACCTTAGAGTCACAATCCGGTCTACTCTTTTCAGGTAGTGAGATGGATGAAGAAACAAAAGAATTCTTACTAGCGTCCCTCGAACGCACAATAAGACAATCAAAAGTACTTGCAAAAGAAAAGTTTACACCTAATAAATATAAACAATAAGTCACATAACAGCATAAATAGATTACTTGGGGAGGGATAATGTGACTGAGCTCCAAATTTTAGACGTAATAAAAAAACTTGTACAGAAATACAAAACAACTAATCCATTTGAACTATGCGATCTAATAGGCATTCATGTTGAAAAAGAGCCTTTAGGCAAACTGGATGGATACTATCATTACTTTAACAGAATTAAACAGATAAGAATTAATGAAAACCTAGACGATGCTAAAAGCAAATGGACATGTGCACATGAATTAGGACATGCTATAATGCATCCTACTTTAAATACGCTCTTCTTATCTGCTAATACATATATGGTAACCAGCAAATTTGAAAATGAAGCTAATCTATTTGCTGACCTCCTAATAGAATTAGATCAAGATATACATATTTGTTAAATATAGCTTCTTTGCTACTAAAAATTTACACAACTGAAAAGGCATGATAATGGTACAGCATATCAAACATTTTACCATGTCTTTTAATATTATGAACTGGAGAATTAGATATATGGGACTATTAGATTTATTTAAAACAAATGAATACAAAAGACAAATTAATACACTACAAACACAACTGTCAAATGAGCATAACACCAACCTAACCTTACAGGATACTATCAGAAATTTAAATACCCAAATTACGCAACTACAATCTATGCTTGCACCAGAGCACAATGATGCATTGACACTACAAAACACCATAAAAAATTTACAAACAGCTAAAGATTCCTTAAGTGCTGATATTAGGTCACTAAATACACAATATGCTCAACTTGAACAATCTATTGCTGCTAAACAAGAACAACTCGTTACAATGGATGATGAAATACTTCTTCAAGAGTTTGGATTATACAAACCACTCTATCCTTTTGTTAATTCTGAACAATTTAAGCAAAGATTAAATGATAATCGCAATCAGCAAAAACAATTAATTAAAGATAAAACAGCTGTAAACTACTCGAATGATTGGTTAGTAAATGGTAGTAAAGCTGAAGGTACTAAAATGAATAATAATAATATCAAGCAGATCATAAGGACCTTTAATATTGAATGTGAAAATGTAATTGATCGCGTTAAATTTAATAATATTGACTCTATGGAAAAACGTATTAATAAGTCATTTGAATCTTTAAATAAAATGAACGAATCTTGTCGCGTCAGCTTAACACATCAATTTTTAAATCTTAAAATTCAAGAACTTCACTTAGCATATGAATATCAGGTTAAAAAGCAAGAGGAAAAAGAAGAACAAAAACGTATTCGTGAAGAAATGCGTGAACAAGCACGACTACAAAAAGAACTTGAAGATGCACGTAAAAATATTTACAAAGATCAAAAGCATTTCATGCAGGCTGCTGAAAAAATTAAACTTCAACTTGAAGATTCCTCACTTTCTGCTGAACAAAAAGAACTTCTTTTAGAAAAACAAGAAGAACTCCAAAACCAACTTACAACTCTAGAAACACAACTTCAAGACATTGATTATAGACAAAACAATCAACGTGCTGGCTATGTTTATATTATCTCGAATATAGGTGCCTTTGGTGAAAATGTATTTAAAATAGGTATGACTAGACGATTAGAACCAATGGACCGAGTTGATGAGCTTGGTGATGCATCTGTACCATTTAATTTTGATGTACATGCCATGATTTTCTCAGAAGATGCTCCTGCACTTGAAAATGCACTACATAAAGCCTTTGAAAACAAAAAATTAAACATGATTAATCAACGTCGAGAATTCTTTAATGTTACACTGGAGGAAATTGAAGAAGTTGTTAAAGCTAATTTTGATAAGACAGTAGATTTTGTTAAAGTAGCACCAGCAGAACAATATAGGGAGTCATTAAAACTTAAACAATCTAATTTATAACTACTCTCAATATTATTTTGTATTTATAGTACTTTAATAATATAGTACCAGCCACTAATTTATTAGTGGTTTTTATTTCACCCTTTTATTCACTCAATATTTAAAATATAATAAATTAATACTAAGCAATTTAAGAGGTGCACAATGAAAATCGCAATTTACTCTAGAAAGTCCAAATTCACTGGCAAAGGTGAATCTATTGGCAACCAAATAGAAATGTGTAAAGAATATATCACTTCTCATTTTGGAGAATGTGAATTAATCATATATGAAGATGAAGGCTTTAGTGGTGGCAGTATTGATAGGCCACAATTTAAGCAAATGCTAGCGGATGCTCAGGCCAAGAAGTTTGATACTTTAGTGTGTTATCGCCTGGATCGTATCAGCCGTAATATTGCGGACTTCTCTTCTCTTATTGAAGATTTAGGGCTGCATAGTATTAATTTTGTTTCGATTAGGGAACAATTTGATACAACAACACCTATGGGCCGCGCTATGATGTATATTGCTTCTGTTTTTGCTCAGCTTGAAAGGGAAACGATTGCTGAGCGTATTAGGGATAATATGCTGCAACTTGCTAAAACAGGTCGCTGGTTAGGTGGCATAACGCCTACTGGTTTTGAATCTATCGAAATCCATGCTGAAGATGCGCATGGTAAAACGAGAAAGGCCTTTAAACTTTCACCTATTGAAAGTGAGCTTAAAATGGTGAAGCTTATTTTCGATAAGTATCTAGAACTTGAAAGCCTGACTCAGGTAGAAACGTATTTATTACAGCATCATATGACAACTAAAAACGGTGGGAATTTTACACGTTTTACAATTCGCACACTCCTCAACAACCCTGTTTATGCAAAAGCAGATGAAGATGTTTATCATTACTTTGATATGAATAATTATGAAATATATGTTGATAAAGAAGACTTTAATGGTGTGAATGGTATTATGGCCTATAACAAGACCATTCAAAAGAAAAATAAGTCTAATAAGCTAAGAGATGCCTCTGAATGGATTATTGCTATTGGGCAACATGAAGGGATCATAGAAGGAAAGGATTGGGTCAAGGTGCAAGAGCTCATTAATCAAAATAAATCTAAGACTTTTAGAAAAACACGTAATCAAGATGCTCTGCTCTCTGGCATTTTACGCTGTAATAAATGTGGTAGCTATATGCGACCTAAAATGGGGCGTACTTTAAAAGATGGCTCACAAATGTTTTATTATCTTTGTGAATTAAAAGAAGCTTCTAAAGGTGTTAGATGTGATTGTCGTAATGCGCCAGGTCCTAAGATTGATACGGCTGTTATTGACTTCTTAAATAAAGCATCTGATGATCAGTCTCTTGTACGCTCTGAAATGAGTGATATCAAGATTAATCTAAAAAATCATAGTGAAATGCTAAATACACAAATTCAATCTGTTAAAGATAAAATTTTAAGTAATGAAGAGGCTATTAAAAACTTAGTCAGTACTTTATCTTTATCTGAGCAAACTGCTGCTGGTAAATATATCATTGACCAAATTAATGCGTTAGATCGTCAAACTGCTATGCTTAAAGAAGAACTCTTTAACCTCAATCAAAAGGCAACCTTTATCGAAATGGAAAGTCATAAACATGAGCTGATGGATAATTTAGTACTTTCTATTGGGACTACTATTAAAGCATCTAAGGATATTGTAGGGTCAAGAAATCAAATACGCACACTTATCGATAAGGTATTGTGGGATGGTGAAGACCTTGATATTATTATGATTGGAAGCACTCACGATAAGTGAACGCAAATGTTTCCACAGGGAGTACATAGCAAATGAAATATTAATGAGTATTCGTTCCGATCGTAAAAAGAAGTCTGAAACCTCTTTGCAAGCTCCTATTGGGACTGATCAAGAAGGCAATGAGATCTCCCTTCTTGATATTATTTGTATAGATGGTGATACCATTTTCGATCAAGTTGACCTAGACATTGAAGTCAAAAAGCTTTATATGCAGATCAAGAATTTGCTAAAGCCTAGGGAAAAAGAAATTTTGCTACGTCGCTATGGTCTTTATAATAGACAAGAACAGACACAAAGAGAGATTGCAGAGGAAATGGGTATCTCCCGCTCTTATGTGTCCCGTATCGAAAAAAAGGCACTTAAAAAACTTCATAAAGAATTAGAGAAACTTTAAAATATAAAAGGAGCCATAACAAAATTATAAATAATTTTGTTATGGCTCCTTTTATATTTCTCTTAAGAGATTTATTATACTTCCATGATAATTGGTAAAATCATTGGACTACGTTTTGTTTTTTGCCATACAAATTCTCTTAAATCGTCTTTTACAATTGTTTTGATTTGTGACCATTCTACAATATGTTTTTGTTCGCAGCGATCTAAGGCTCTGCGTACAACTGATTTCGCTTCGTCCATTAGGTTTTCTGCTTCTCTTACGTAAACAAAACCTCTTGAAATAATATCTGGCCCCGCAACTACCATACCTGATTCTTTTTCTAATGTCATCACAACGATAAGTAAACCATCTTGTGATAAGTGTTTACGGTCGCGTAAAACAATATTTCCAACGTCACCTACACCAAGCCCATCTACTAAAACTTGACCTGATGGTACATTGCCTACTACTTTACAGCTATCTAATGAAAGTTCAATCACTTCACCAATTGTTGGAATTTGAATATTATTACGACGCATACCAAGCTCCATTGCAAGCTCTGCATGTCTTTGTAAGTGTCTGTATTCACCATGAACTGGAATAAAGTATTTAGGTCTAACTAATGTATGAATAAGTTTAAGTTCTTCTTGAGCTGCGTGGCCTGATACGTGTGTATCTTCACGTACAACTTTTGCACCTTTTTTACAAAGTTCATTAATAACTTTTGAAACTGTTTTTTCATTTCCTGGAATAGGTGTTGAACTTAAAATGATAACATCACCAGGTTTGATATCAATTTGTTTATGATCCGATGTAGCCATACGTGATAAGGCCGCCATAGGTTCTCCTTGACTTCCTGTCATAATAAGCACTACTTGATCATCACGATAACGTTTCACATCATTGATTTCAATCATGATACCTTCTGGTACAGATAAATAACCTAGTTCACTTGCTGTCTTCACAACATTTACCATGCTTCGGCCAATAACTGCAACCTTACGCTTATATTTAGCTGCTGAATAAATGATTTGCTGTACACGGTCAATATTAGATGCGAAAGTCGCTACCATAATACGTTTATCTGTATTGGCTGCAAAAACATCTTCAAACTTTTGACCTACTACCTTTTCAGATTGTGTAAAACCAGGACGCTCTACGTTTGTACTATCTGCCATAAGTGCAAGGACACGTTTTCTACCGATTTCTGCTAAGCGATGAAGATCTAATGGTGCACCACTAATTGGTGTATAATCTACTTTAAAGTCACCTGTATGCACCACAATACCTGCTGGTGTCCAAATTGATAACATCACGGCATCTGCAATAGAGTGGTTCGAACGAATAAACTCTACTTTAAAATTATTACCAAGTTTAATAGTTTCACCTTGACTCACATTAATACGCTCTGTTGTTTTTAACAGATTATGCTCACGTAACTTATTTTCTACAAGTCCGATTGTTAATTTTGTACCGTAAATTGGCACATTAATTTCTTGTAATACATAAGGTAATGCACCGATATGGTCCTCATGGCCATGTGTCAGTACAATCCCTCTAATTTTATTAATATTTTTCATTAAATACGTAATATCAGGAATAACTAGGTCAATTCCTAACATCTCGTCTTGTGGAAACGCTAAACCGCAATCTACAATCATGATATCATCTTCGTATTCGAAGACTGTCATATTTTTGCCGATTTCACCAAGTCCTCCCAATGGAATAATACGCAATTTACTTTTAGCTTTTCTTGGTACCAAGACTACACCTCCATATATCTTTTCTATTCTTTTTCTTTATCTACACAATTTTTACACTTTCCATAAAACATTAAGTTGTGGTCATGTATTTTAAATTGATAAACACGTTCTATTTCTGCTTCTATTTCAGAAAGCAAATCATTTTCTACTTCATATACACGATTACATGTTTCACAAATTAAATGGTGATGATGATGTACTGAGTCTTCTGATGCCAGTTCAAAGCGGCTACATCCATCATCAAAATTGAGACGGTCTACAATGCCCATTTCTTCAAAAAGCTGAACAGTACGATAAACTGTTGCAAGTCCAATTTCTGGGTATTTCTTTTTAACCTCACCATAAATTTCTTCTGTCGATAAATGTTGGTCACAGTGTTCAATTAAAACATCTAATACGCTTCTACGTTGTAATGTTAATTTACAACCTTTTTCTTTTAATTTTTCTTTAAAACTTGTAGCGTCCACTTACTCTTCCGCCCCTCATCACTTAATTTTTAAATCTCGATATCGTATTCATCACTTGCCATGAATTCTGTTGCTGCTTTTTTGAATTCGTCTTCATCTTCTACAAGTGCATATTCGATTTCGTCTTCTTCTTCACCGATTTGTTTTAAAATTGTAGAAATATCATCTTCATCTACTACAAGAAGGTATTTTACCCCCTCTAAAAGTACTTCATCTACAATTTCGAATAAAATCTCTTCTCCAGTTTCTTCATCTACAAAAGTAATTCTTTCTATCTCTTCCATCTTTCTCTTCCTTCTCTTCTATATTTTACCAATCTTATTGGTGAGCATCTAAATAATTTTGTAATATGATTGTAGCAGCAAGTTTATCTATTACATTTTTTCGCTTTTTGCGACTCACGTCTGCTTCTAATAAAACACTTTCTGCTGCTACTGTGCTTAAACGTTCATCCCATGTTTCAACCGGAATTTTCACTTTGGCTTCTAATTTTTGTTTAAACAAAAGCGTTTTCTCGCCTCTTTCTCCAATTGTATTATTCATATTCTTAGGAAGGCCAAGGACAATCTTTTCAACTTTATAAGTTTCACAAAGCTCTGCAATACGATTTAACGTTGCTTTATGATGTTCTTCTTCTTGTCTTCTAATAATTTCTACACCTTGAGCTGTCCATCCTAATGGATCACTAACGGCAACTCCTGTAGTTTTTGTACCATAATCTAAACCTAGTATACGCAAAACGTACCTCCTAAAATCAAGTGACACTTCGTCACACTTATAAAAAAACTGTAGGGCATTTTATGTCCCTACAGCCCAATCTATGATTTGAGATAAGCTGTAACTAATTCTTCCAGAATCTCATCTCGCTCTAACTTACGAATTTTATTTCTTGCCCCATTGTGGCTTGTAATATAAGTTGGGTCGCCTGACATAATATAACCGACTATTTGATTGATTGGATTATAACCCTTTTCTTGTAATGCAACATATACGTCCATCAGTGTTTCTCTGGTTGATATATTATCTAAGTTCCCGAAATTGAACTGCATTGTTTCATTCATATTTTCCATATAACTCATCCTCCAACACCTTAGCCTTATATAGCTTAAGTATAACATAATACTGCATAAAACTATATATAATTTTAAAAAATATTATTAGAAAGATTTACTTTTCTAAATGTCCAATAAGTAAATCGCCTTCTACTGCATCAATTGTAACATGTTGTAAGGTATTTTCTAAGATTTCACTTCCTTTAGCTTTCACTCTTAAATAATTGCTTGTATGTCCTATAATTGTGCCATCATCATGTGCCTGTTCAAAAAGAACTTCTATGCTTTGACCAATATGTTTTGCCATATAGATATGACGTAACTCTTTTTCTAAATTTCCAAGTGTTTTTGCACGATGCTCTTTAACAGCTGGCTCTACTTGATTTCTCATCTTAGCCGCTGGCGTACCTTCTCTTGGTGAAAATGGGAAAATGTGAATTTGTGCAAAACCTACTTCTTTAACAAACGCTAAAGTTTCTTCAAATTCTTCATCTGTTTCACCAGGGAATCCTACAATAATATCCGTTGTAAGGGCCACATCTGACCATAAACTTTGTAATTTATGCACACTTTCCAAGTATTCTTCTTTTGTATACTTACGATTCATGCGCTTTAAGACCGTTTGGCTTCCGCTTTGTAAAGAAAGGTGGAAATGATGACATACCTTAGGTAACCTTTTAAGTGTTTCAATAAATTTATCCGTTACAACAACTGGTTCAATGGAACTCATACGAATACGCTCAATGCCTTCTACTTCATGAACACGTTCTAAAAGCTGCATTAAATTTGTATTACCTAAATCTTTCCCATAAGCAAGGACATGTATTCCCGTTAAAACAATTTCTTTATAGCCAAGGCTAGCAAGACGTTTAACCTCATCAATAACCTGTTCTTCTTTTCTACTTCTTATTTTACCACGAACATAAGGAATAATACAATAACTACAATAATTATTACATCCTTCTTGTACTTTAATGTAAACTCTTGTACGTTCGCCCATATCTGAAATCTTTAATTCTTCAAATTTCTCAACGGCCATAATATCATCAACCACATTGAGTGTCTCCAGACGTTCTGACATAAACTGGTCTACTAATTCCACAATTTGACTACGTTTGTTAGTACCCACGATAATATCAATTTCTTCAACTTGTTCTTTAATTTGATCTGCTGCGATTTGAGCATAGCATCCCATAGCGACAAGTATACTTTCTGGATTTATTTTTTTTGTTTTTCTAAGTATTTGACGACATTTACGGTCACTTAAATGCGTTACTGTACATGTATTCACCACATATACATCTGCATATTCACTAAAATCTACAACCTCATACCCTGCTGACTTAAAATTTTCTAACACGGCTTCTGTATCATATTGATTTACCTTACAGCCAAGTGTATAAAATGCTACTTTTCTCAAATTTATCACCTCTTTTTATTGACATTCTTGTTTTCTAAATATATTATACAAGTAACTTCATAGGTTTCTAATTCTTATTTAGCCTATGCATACTAATCTAGGGGGTCTTTAATTTATGAAATCACTTCAAATCTCACTTAATTCTATTGAAAAAGTGAAACAATTCGTTAACCTTATAAATGTATATGATTGCGACTTTGACCTTTCATCTGGTCGTTATATCATTGATGCCAAATCTATCATGGGAATCTTTAGTTTAGATCTAGGTAAACCACTTCGTTTAGACATCTATGATGATGAAATTGCAGATGAAGTCATCAAAGCGCTGACACCTTTTATTTATGAACCTTAGAAAAAAGTCCACTTCATGTGGACTTTTTTGTTATCTAAGAATATACATTCCTATTTTGACTAACGAATTCTTACCACTTCTACTTCGTCAATTGCCTTTTGGATCATTTCTTCAATAATCCCTTCTAAAGCTTTTTCTGAACGTTCAATTTGTTCAAGTTTCGGTTTTGTTTCAGGGTGTTTTGCTACGAAAATTGTACAGCAATCTTCAAATGGTTGAATTGAAGTTTCAAACGTATCAATACGCTTTGCAATCTGTACAATCTCTTCTTTATCAAAACCAATTAAAGGACGAAATACTGGCATTGTTGCTGCTTCATTTGTACATACGAGACTATGCATTGTTTGACTTGCTACTTGCCCAATACTTTCACCTGTAATCAGTGCCATACTACCGTTACTTTTTGCAATACCTTCTGCAACATACATCATAATACGGCGCATAATAATTGTAAGTTGTTCATGTGGGCAAAGCTCATAGATTTTAAGCTGAATATCTGTAAAGTTTACAATATGAAGATTCATACTTCCTGTATACATTGCAACCTTTTCAGCTAAATCTACCACTTTTTGTTTTGCACGGTCACTTGTGTATGGTGGTGCATGAAAATAAACAGCATCTACTTCTACCCCACGTTTAGCAATCATCCAACCTGCTACTGGACTATCAATACCACCTGAAAGAAGAAGCGTTGCTTTACCATTTGTACCATAAGGCATACCTCCTGCTCCTTTATGTGTTTTAGCATATACGTAAGCATGGTTACGAAGCTCTACCATTAAAACAACATCCGGATTATGCACATCTACTTTTACTTTATCGCCAAGTGCTCCTAAAAGATACGCTCCAAGTTCACAGCTTACTTCCATAGAAGTCATTGTAAAACGTTTATCCGCACGTTTTGTTTCTACCTTAAAGGTAATATTTTTATCTGCACATTCTTCAGTCATTTGTGCAAGTGCTAAGCGTTTTACCGCCTCAAAAGAAACCTCTTCTTCTTTAAGACCATAAGCAATCCCTACAATCCCAAAAATACGACTTAAACGATCAAGCACCGCACCTACATCAACAGTATCCTCTTCCATTGGTTCAACCATAATACGGCCTTGCTCTTTAGTAACTGCAAATTCACCTAAATTCTTTAAGTTCTTTTTAATATTGCTTAATAATCTATTCTCAAATAAGTGTCTATTTTTCCCTTTAATCGCTAATTCACCATATTTGATTAAAAATACATTTTTCACTTTTTCTTTCCTCCTACTGTATATCTTCTTAATAAAGTCACCTGTGTTTGTAAAACTTCAATAACATGGTCAATGTCCGTAAGACTTGTATCATGGGCAAATGAGAATCGAATAGCACTATCTAGTGCTGGTCCCTTAATGCCTAATGCAGCAAGAACATCTCCATGCCCTTTTTTATGGCTTGAACAAGCTGAGCCTGAAGAAACATAAATACCTTCTTGCTCTAAAGCATGTAACAATACTTCTGCACGTACATCTTCAAATCCAAGATTCAAAATATATGGTGCTGCTTCTTCAATACTTGGGCCATTAATCCATGTATTTGGAATATTATTTAATATGCCTTCAGCTAAACGTTTTTTACACGCCATCATATGTTCATAAATTTCTTTTTGATGTGCCATTACATATTTACAAGCTGCAAGTGTCCCTGCAATTCCTGGTGTATTTTCTGTTCCTGAACGTACATTTTTTTGTTGACCGCCACCTAATAATAAACTTTGCATACGTACAGCTTTATTTTTATATAAAAGTCCTACACCACGTGGACCATAAAATTTATGTGCACTAATAGATAGAAAGTCAATTTTACTACGTTTTACCTGTATAGGAAGTTTACCAAAAGACTGCACTGCATCTACATGAAATAATGTTTCTTTATTTTGGGTCTTAATAAGCTTTCCAATTTCTTCTAACGGTTGGATTGTTCCTATTTCATTATTAACATGCATAATGCTCACTAAAATCGTCTGATCATCAATAAGACCTTTGAGCTCTTCTAAGTTAATATAACCCTTTTCATCTACATCTAAATGACATACTTCAAAACCTTGACTTTCTAAGTATTTAAAAACTTCACCTACTGAAGGGTGTTCAATTGTCGTCGTAATAATTTTATTTCCTCTACGTTTATATGCCATAGCAGCACCTACAATAGCTGTATTATTACTTTCTGTCCCCCCCGATGTATAGATGATTTCTTCTGGTAATCCTCCTATTTGCATCGCAAAGAATTTGCTTGCTTCTTTAATAATAGTTTCTGCTTCCATGCCTTTTTTATGCAGTGAAGAAGGATTACCAAAAGTATGAATCATTATTTCTTGAACAGCTTCTACAACACAATCAAGAGGTTTGGTCGTAGCTGCATTATCTAAGTATATTTCCGTTTTCATAAACCATTCTCCGTTCCTGTCCCATTTCTTTCCTACCTAAAATAAAGCGACTAGCGTCGCATTATCTATAGCATAGTAAGGTTACAATTTGAACTTTACTACGCCATAAAAAAATGAGGGAAAATCCCCCTCATTTTTATCTATTCATTACATTATAAATAGCTTGTAATACACGTGTTTTTTCAAAAGGTTTCACAATAAAGTCCTTTGCACCACGTTTAATGGCCTCTACAACTTTAGAATGCTGTCCCATTGCTGAGCACATGATGATTTTTGAATTGGGGCTTACTTCTAATATTTTCTCGATAGCTTGGATGCCATCCATCTCTGGCATAGTGATATCTAGCGTTACAACATCTGGCTGCAAAAGCTCTGCCATCTCTATTGCTTGAAGACCATTTCCTGCTTCACCCACCACATTAAAATCTGATTCAGTGAGTATTTTCTTTAAAACGGTCCGCATAAATATAGCATCATCAACAACTAGAAATCTTACATCCTCCATCATCAGTTCCCTCCACCTCATACATAATATTCGCAAGTGTCACAAGTCCTGCTGTTTCACTTCTTAGTATTCTTTTACCTAAAGTTACTGGCGAAATATGATGCTGCATGGCATAGGCAACTTCTTCATCTGTAAAGCCACCTTCTGGGCCAATAAAAATACCTATTGAACTTGGCATTTCTCCGCTTAAAAAACGCTTAAGGTAATGACTATGTTCATTTTCAAAAGGGATACAAGATTTTTCTAGATCTCTACAAGCATAAGCTATAGCTTCCTTATATGTCATTGGTGCTAAAATTTGTGGAATAATCCCTCTCTTGCTTTGTTTTGCAGCACTTTCCGCTATCTTTTGCCATCGTTCTAGTTTACTTTGTTGTTTTTTGGGTGTTTCAAGTTTTACAACACATCTGTCTGTAATCATTGGGATGATTGTTGTAACACCTATTTCTATACTTTTTTGAATGACAAACTCCATCTTTTCACCTTTAATTAATGACTGAAAAAGTACAGTGCTTAAAGGTGGTTCAGAATTTGCGTCTTTTTTTTCTACGATTTGCGCTGAAATCACATCACGATCTATTTGTTTTATTATACACTCATAATCATGACCTTGTCCATCATTTATTGTAATTTCTTTTCCTTCACTTAGTCTCAGCACATTTTTAATATGCTTTACATCGCTACCAGTAATCAAAATTTCATTTTCTTTAACATTTTCCGGATTTACAAAAAACTTTGCCACTTTATTTAATCCTTTTCTATATGTTCTACTTTTTATATGGGGCCTTATACATTTGCTACAGCACGAAGTGCTACCCAATCATTCTTCTCTGTAATTTCTTCTACAGTAAAACCTGCACTTTCAAGTGCTATTTTTACTTCCTCAGCACGCTCACCGATAACACCTGATGCTACAAGGATGCCACCTGGCACTAAGAAATCTTTTAATAAGTGACGCATTGGAATAATAACATCTGCTACAATATTAGCAACAACAACCTCATAACACTCTGTACCAATTGTTGTAACGAGTGCCTCGTCAGCTAAGATATTCCCACAATATGTTGTGAATTTAGCTACATCCATTTTATTTTGTTCGAAATTTTCTTTTGCTATATCTACTGAATTTTGCTCAATATCAACTGCTGTCACATGTTCAGCACCAAGCATTAATGCTGCTATTGATAAAATACCACTTCCGCACCCCATATCAAGTACTTTTTGACCTGGTTTAATAATACCTTCTAGTTGTTCGATGCAAAGCTGTGTTGTATAGTGCTGACCTGTTCCAAAGCTTGAGTTTGGATCGATCTCTAAAATCATACGATTTGTTTCGGTATCATAACTTTCCCAAGTAGGTTTAATCACAAACTTCTCACCTACTGTAAAAGGTTTGAAATATTGTTTCCAGTTATTTGCCCAGTCTTCTTCTTTGACATTGCCAAGTTCCATTGTAAGTTTACCATAGTCATCACTTTCTCCTTTGAGACGTTTAAGCATATTCTTGATTTCATGGAACATTTCTTGTCCTTGCCCATTTTCCGCAAGGTAGAATTTAATACTTGTTTCACAGTCTTTAAGCTTTTCCATGTCCTCATCCATGTAATCCCATGTTGTGCCTTGTAATGTCAAGAACTCATCATAATCATCTGGATCTTGAATAACAAAACCTGTTACGCCTAATTGTAATAAAAGGCCTGTGATTGTTTCAAGCCCTTGCTTTGATGTGTATATTGTTACTTCTAACCAATTCATTTATTCATCTCCATCTTAAATTGTATAATAGTTAAATTATAAGGGAATATGTTGTCGAATTCAAGTAATCTCCCATTTTTATCCTCTTATCATTCAGTTTACCCAAAATACTATAATCTAAACAGACTACTGCTTTAATATAAATACCCATTCATTCTCACTCGAAAGTTTCTCTTCAAAACTATATCCCTCTAAACCAAATTTCTTGATTTCATTTACATTTTCAATTTGATGCTCACAAATGTAACGTGTCATTAGGCCTCTAGCGTGCTTTGCATACATACTAATAGCCTTATACTTCCCATCTTTAAATACCTTAAACTGAATATTTAAAACTCTATAATCTTTAGCAATAGCCTTTAAATCTAATGCCTTGCTATACTCATCTGATGCTAAATTTATTAAAATTTTATCTCCACTGGTGCATGCTAATTCATCTAATACATAGTGCGTAAGCGTTTCTTTCCAAAAACTATATAGTTGATTTTCCTTTGCTTCAGAAAACTTAAAGGCCATTTCTAAACGATAAGCTTGCATCACATCTAAAGGTTTTAAATAGCCATATAAGCCAGATAAAATTCCGAGATGACTATTCATAAACTGACGTGTCTCTTCACTTAATGAAGTGCTTTCTATCGCTTTAAATGCTTCTCCGTAATAATAGTCAATAGCTACCTTTCCTTGTCCACCATTATAAAATCTACTATAGCGCTCATGATTAAGCTTGGCTAATGTCTCCGAGATTTTCATCTGCCTGCTTAAATCTTCAATTGTATACGTCTTTAACCGTTCAATAAGTCTCCTTGTCTTCTCTTCAAATCTTAAAGGCTCATACGGTACAAGATTTTCTTCCTTTGTAAATGTTTTAGCGGGTGAAATAATAAGCAACATGTTTCTTCTCCTTGTTTTAAAAATATTTTAATCAGTGCATACTCTATTATAATAAAAAATATCATATCTACTTTACAAAAAATATATTTTATATAATAATTATTATCATAAACTATTATAAATGAGATACTTCTCAGAAACAAGGAGATAAACATATGTCAAAAGTTATTTTAGAAGAGGGTATGAAAGCCCCAGATTTTACTTTAATAGGTTCTGACCAAAAGACACACGCTTTAAGTGATTACTTAGGCAAGAAAGTTATTTTATATTTCTACCCAAGAGACAATACACCAGGATGTTCAAAAGAGGCTGAAGCTTTTCGTGATGCCTTTGAAGAAATTTCAAGCCAAAATGCAGTTATTTTAGGCATTAGCCGTGATACACTAACAGCTCATGATAAGTTTATTGCTAAATATAATTTACCATTTGTTCTTCTTTCAGACCGTGAGGAAGTTGTATGTAAGTTTTATGATGTACTTAAAGAAAAAAATATGTGTGGCCGCATAGGCATCGGCATTGAACGTAGTACATTCCTTATTAACGAAGCAGGCATCATTACTAAAATCTATCGTAAAGTTAAAGTAGCTGGCCACGTAGATGATGTAAAATGCTCTTTAAAATAATACTATTTATAAAGGAAGCCCACAGATTTAAGTTCTGTGGGCTCTTAATTATTTCTTAAAGATGTGCTTCCAACCTTTTTTAGATTCTTCAGCTTGTGCGCCTTCTTCTGGTTCAAATTCTCTCAAAATGCTCTTTTGTTTTTCTGTTAAATTCTTAGGTACTACAACATAAACCTCTACATACTGGTCACCACGATGACGTTTATTTTGAAGACTTGGAATACCTTTCCCTTGTAATCTAAATTTAGAAGATGTTTGTGTACCTGGTTGAATTGTAAACTTCACATTACCGTCTAATGTAGGAATTGAAAGTTCTGCACCAAGTGCAGCTTGCGCAAAACTAATTGGCATACGCATATAAACATCGTTGCCACGTCTTTCAAATACACCATGCGCTTTAACAGAAACTGTTACAAGTAAATCACCTGCTGGTGCACCTGCATCTCCTGCTTCTCCTTTACCAGCCACACGGAGTGTTTGGCCATGATCAATACCTGCTGGGATATTAATTGTAACTTTTTTAACTGTTCTTACTTTACCATGACCATGACATGTTGGACATGGTTCTTTCACTACTTTGCCTTCGCCATGACAGGCATCACAAGTTTGAACTGTTTGCATTGCACCTAAAATCGTACGTTGTGTTACATGAATTTGCCCTGTACCACCACATTTTGAACATGTTGTCGTTGATGTGCCAGGTTTTGCTTTTGAGCCATGACATGTACCGCAAAGTTCTGATGTATTAATTGAAATTTCTTTTTCACATCCAAAAGCCGCTTCTTCAAATGTAATTTGGATTGTTTGTCTGATATCAGCACCTGGCTGTGGACCTCTTGGACGGCGTCGTCCACCGCCACCACCGAAACCGCCAAAGCCGCCACCAAACATATCAAAGATGTCGTTGATGTCAAAGTCGCCACTAAAGCCGCCAAAGCCGCTTGCACCACCTGCACCACCGTTTTCAAAGGCGGCATGACCATAACGATCATATGCTGATTTCTTGTCAGCATCACTTAATACTTCATAAGCTTCTGTTATTTCTTTGAATTTTGCTTCTGCTTCTTTGTTATCCGGATTTGCATCTGGATGGTATTGCTTTGCTAATTTTCTATATGCTTTTTTAATTTCTGCATCTGAGGCCGACTTAGATACGCCTAGGACCTCATAATAATCTCTTTTATCCACGCTTGTCACCACCACTATTAAAATTTGCCAAGATCGTGCTTATATGTCTCCTAAGAGTATCACACCAATCTCTTTATAAAATATGCCCAATGCTTTCCATACGTTAAATATAACGTATAGAGACATTGCGTCACTTTTTCTCTATCAATTATATATTAAACGTACAGAAACAGTCAAAGAGAATGCTCTTTGACCGTTTCCATGCATTAATTTTTATTCTTCTTTAAAATCAGCATCAATGACATCGTCATCTTGAGCATGTGCATTACCTGCATTCATATCTGGGCCTGCCCCAGCACCTTGTGCAGCTTGTGCTTGGCTGTATACTTTTTCTGAGATACTGTAGAATACTTGTGTAAGTTCTTCTTTAGCAGCTTTAAGTTCAGCAACTTGTTCATCAGTCATTTGACCAACTACTGCTTTGTCATTAAGATCTTTTAATTTTGTAAGTGCAGCTTCTACTTTAGCTTTATCATCAGCTTCAAGTTTGTCTTCCATATCTTTCATCATTTTTTCTGTTTGGAATACCATTGAATCTGCTTCATTTTTTGTGTCGATTGCTTCTTTACGTTTTTTATCTGCTTCAGCAAATTGTTCTGCTTCTTTTACAGCTTTTTCGATTTCTTCATCACTAAGGTTTGTACTAGCTGTAATTGTGATGTGTTGTTCTTTACCTGTTCCAAGGTCTTTAGCAGATACTTTTACGATACCATTTGCATCGATATCGAATGTTACTTCGATTTGAGGTACACCACGTGGAGCTGGCATAATACCATCTAATTTGAAGTTACCAAGTGTTTTGTTGTCATTAGCCATTGGTCTTTCACCTTGAACAACATGAATATCAACTGCTGGTTGGTTATCTGCTGCTGTTGAGAACACTTGTGATTTTTTAGTTGGGATTGTTGTATTTTTAGGAATAACTGGTGTTGCTACACCACCCATTGTTTCAATACCAAGTGTAAGAGGTGTTACGTCAAGAAGAAGAATATCGCCTGAACCAGCTTCACCTGAAAGTTTACCACCTTGAAT
Source organism: Cellulosilyticum sp. (assembly GCF_982396655.1). Taxonomy (NCBI): domain Bacteria; kingdom Bacillati; phylum Bacillota; class Clostridia; order Lachnospirales; family Cellulosilyticaceae; genus Cellulosilyticum; species Cellulosilyticum sp. Next base: position 79,739 of record NZ_CEVXFV010000012.1, read on the forward strand.
TGCAGCACCTACAGCTACACATTCATCTGGGTTAATTCCTTTGAATGGTTCTTTACCTGTGATACGTTTAACAGCATCTTGAACAGCAGGAATACGTGTTGAACCACCAACTAATAATACTTTGTCAAGTTCTGAAGCATTAAGACCTGCATCATTTAAAGCTGTTCTAACTGGTCCCATTGTACGTTCTACAAGGTCAGCTGTTAATTCATCAAATTTAGCTCTTGTAATTGTTACGTCTAAGCTTTGACCACCACTGCAGATGAATGGAATTAAAACGTTTGCACTTGTTTTTTGTGAAAGTTCTTTTTTAGCTGTTTCAGCAGCTTCTTTTAAACGTTGCATAGCAACTTTATCTGTTGAAAGGTCAATGCCTTCTTGTTTTTTGAATTCTTCTACTAAGAAATCAATGATTTTTTGGTCGAAGTCATCTCCACCAAGGTGATTATCACCACTTGTAGCAAGTACTTCGATAACACCATCACCGATGTCGATTACAGATACATCAAATGTACCACCACCAAGGTCATAAACCATGATTTTTTGTTCGTGCTCGTTATCAAGACCGTAAGCAAGTGCTGCTGCTGTTGGTTCGTTGATGATACGTTTTACATCAAGACCAGCAATGCGACCAGCATCTTTTGTTGCTTGTCTTTGGCTATCTGTGAAGTAAGCCGGAACTGTAATAACAGCTTCTGTTACACTTTCACCAAGATGAGCTTCAGCATCTGCTTTTAATTTTTGAAGAATAATTGCTGAAATTTCTTGTGGTGAGAATGCTTTGTCATCAATGTTTACTTTGTAATCTGTACCCATATGACGTTTAATTGAAATAACTGTTCTTTCGTGATTTGTAACAGCTTGACGTTTTGCTACGTCCCCTACAAGTCTTTCACCTGTTTTACTGAAACCTACAACTGAAGGAGTTGTTCTATTACCATCTGCATTTACGATAACAACTGGTTTTCCACCTTCCATTACTGATACACAAGAGTTTGTTGTTCCTAAGTCAATTCCTATTATTTTACCCATGATTAATTCCTCCTATCATTAATTGGCTACTTTAACCATACTATGTCTAATTACTTTTTCTTTATATAAATATCCTTTTTGAAGTTCTTCAACAATGATATTCTCCCCATATGCTTCATCATCTATGTGCATAATTGCATTATGAAGCTTTGGATCGAATTCTTTATCAAGTGCTTCAATAGGTGTTACTTTTAAATTTTCAAGTGCACTCATAAGTTGTTTATAAATCATTTGTACACCTGCATATAATGCTTTATCTGTACTATCAATCTTAAGAGCACGTTCAAAGTTATCAATAATTGGTAATAACTCTGCTACAGTGTTACTTACAGCGAAATCATAAGCATCTGACTTTTCTTTTTCGCTACGTTTTCTATAGTTATCGAACTCTGCCATTAAACGTTGAAGACGATCTAAATATTCGGCAGCTTTATCTTCAGCTTTTGTTTCTTCTGCTGTGCTTTCTTCTTTAGCTTCTACCTCTGAAGATTCAGCTTCTACTGTTTGCTCTGCTGCTACTTCTTCTTGCTGTAATGGTTGTTCTAAATCTTTATTTTCTTCCATTGTTTCACCCTTCCTACTAAGAACGTTTATGTTTTAGTTACACCTTGTTGTTATGCCTTTGTATCACCATCATTAAGTCCTCTTAGCATATTTGTAATATGATGAGAAACATATTCTAACACTGAGACTACCTCACTATAATTCATACGTGTTGGTCCTATAATACCAATGTTACCAATGGTATATTCACCAATGCTGTAACTTGTTGTTACGACACTGCAATCTTTCATCGGTGTCAAAGTATTTTCTTCACCAATACGAATTGTAATCTGATTTGGTGGATTATGATCTAAGATTTTTGCAAGATATGGTTTTTCTTCTAAAAGTTTAAACAGTTCTCTCGCCTTCTCTTTATCATTAAATTCCTGAAAATCAAGAATGTTATTGGCACCGCGTATGAAGATATTCGGTAAATCTCTTTCTTTTAAAGTATTGGCAATAGCATCTAAAACGCTGCTTGCAATACCACCATATTCTTTCATTTTTTCTTCAATTGATAAACGAATCTTGTCTAAACTAATTTGACTCAGTGCATTGCCCTTTAGACTCTCGTTAAGAATATTTGTAAGTGCCATACAAATATTAGCATCTAAAGCTTTCGGTGTGCTAATCATGTGATTTTTCACACTATTAGTGTCTGTAACTATAACACAGACCACACTTTGTTCATCCACCGGAACAAGCTGTAAGTGCTTAATACGCACTTGACTAATAGGCGGTGTCGATGCAATAGTGGCACAATTGGTAAGCATTGCGATAAGCTTTGCAGTTTCTTCAACTAAATCATCAATGCGTGTAATTTTCTGTTGAATCATATTCCCAATGATTTTTGCCACATCTGGACTAATATTTGTACGTTGCATCATGCCATCTACATAAAGGCGATAACCTTTATCTGAAGGTATTCTTCCAGCGGAAGTGTGGGGTTGCACAATGAAACCAAGCTCTTCAAGATCTGCCATTTCATTACGAATTGTCGCTGAGCTTACGCCCAAGTCATACTTTTTAGAAATGGTTCTTGAACCAACAGGCTCACCTGTTTGGATATAATCACGAATGATGGCTTCTAGTATTCTTAGCTTACGTTCATTCATATCCATATCATCACTTCCTTCTTTTTGTTAGCACTCACTAAAGCCGAGTGCTAACTACAATCTAAAGATATCACTTCTTAATATAATTGTCAATAACCTTCTGCAATTATTTTTAAAAATTATTACATATATTTACAAAGTCCGAATTAGCAAGATTTTGCCTTAGCAAATCCCTGTTAATTCGGACTTTGTTATGTCATAAGAAATGAACTAAACACTTCATTGCATACATCTAGGCCATAAGGCGTCAATTTTATCCTACCTTTATCTTTTACAAGAACCTTGTATTTTATCCATTTATTTAATTGCTCTTCATAAACATCCCAGACAGATTGTCCAAACTGTTTTTCAAAGTCATCTTCTGAAATGCCTTCAAGGAGTCTTAAACCTAGAAACATATATTCTTCCATACACATTTCTTCTGTCAGTTTTTCTTCTTCATGACGAATTTTGTGGACATCTCCTGCTGCTTCAATATACGCCTTAAGATTTTCTTCATTAGCATAACGGATATTGTTCCAAAGACTTCTTGCCCCAAGCCCTAATCCTAAATAAGGTATGCGTTGCCAATATACAATATTATGCTGGCATTCTTTATGAGGTTTTGCCCAGTTAGAAATTTCATATTGATGATAACCGCATTGCTTTAAATAGCTCTGGGCTAAATGATACATCTCACGGTCCAATTCCTCTGACACTTCTTCTAATTTACCTTCTTCATAACGCTTCCCAAAGCAAGTCCCTTCTTCAATAATGAGGGCATAAACAGACAGATGCTCCAAATCATATTTTGTGACTGTTTCAAGTGTTTGCTTAAATTCCTCTAAAGTTTGACCTGGTAATGCAAACATTAAATCTGCATTGACTGCACAATTTGTATAAGTCTTGACAAGATGTAAGCTTTCTTCCCAATCTTTAAAGGTATGTTTTCTGCCAATCTTCCTTAGAAGATAATCATGCGTCGTCTGAAGTCCCATGCTAATACGATTTATCGGATATTTTGCAATGACTTCTACTTTTTCTTTAGTCAGTGTTCCTGGATTCGCCTCGATGGTCCACTCTGCATTTGGTATTAATTTAAAGTTTTTTGTAATAGTTGCTGCTAGTTTGTCTAATAAAAAAGGCGGTAGTACCGTTGGGGTACCACCACCTATAAAGATAGACTTAATAGCTACCGCAGCATCTAACATTTTCCCATAGTTTTCGACTTCTTTAACTAAAGCATTTATATAAGCTTCCTGCATCTCTTCTTTAGGAAAAGATAAGAAATCACAATAAAAACATTTTGATGTACAAAATGGGATATGAATATAAAGCCCGATTTCCATTTTAAGTTCCTCTTTTAATTTTAATTTTTAACACTTTAAATTTTTTATTCATCTAATTTAAGTACGCTCATGAAGGCTTCTTGTGGTACTTCTACGTTACCTACTTGACGCATACGTTTCTTACCTTCTTTTTGTTTTTCAAGAAGTTTACGTTTACGTGAGATATCCCCACCATAACATTTTGCAAGTACGTCTTTACGCATGGCGCTAATTGTTTCTCTTGCAATAACTTTATTTCCAACTGCTGCTTGAATTGGAATTTCGAAGAGATGTTTCGGAATCTCTTTTTTAAGTTTTTCTGTGATTTTACGACCTTTGCTTACCACATTACTTTCATGCACAATAAGTGAAAGAGCATCCACTACTTCACGGTTAACTAAGATATCTAACTTAACAAGTTTTGATTCTTGGTAGCTAGATAATTCATAGTCAAATGATGCATAACCACGTGTACGTGATTTAAGGGCATCAAAGAAGTCATAAATGATTTCATTAAGTGGTAAGTCATACGAAAGGACCGCACGAGTTGCTTCTAAATACTCCATACCAAAGTAAATACCACGACGTTCTTGGCATAAATCCATAACTGCTCCTACGTATTCAGATGGTACGATGATTTTAGCTGATACCATTGGTTCTTCCATAAAGTCAATATTTGATGGATCTGGCAGATTTGCTGGGTTTGAAAGTTCAAGTACTTCACCATCTGTTTTATGCACTTTGTAAATAACGTTTGGTGCTGTTGTAACAAGGTCTAAATTGTATTCGCGCTCTAAACGCTCCTGAATAATTTCCATGTGAAGAAGTCCTAAGAATCCACAACGGAAACCAAATCCTAAAGCAATAGATGTTTCTGGTTCAAATACAAGTGCTGCATCGTTAAGTTGGAGTTTTTCTAAGCTATCACGAAGGTCTCCATATTTTGCCCCATCTGCTGGATAAAGTCCACAGTATACCATTGGGTTAACTTGTTTGTACCCTGGAAGTGGTGCTTGTGCTGGATTATTAGCATCTGTTACAGTATCCCCTACGTGTGTATCTTGTACATTTTTAATACTTGCAGTAATATAACCTACTTCGCCAGGCATAAGCCCTGCCTCATTTGGTCTAAACTGGCCTGCACCAAATGTCCCTACTTCTACAACATCAAATTCTGCATTTGTTGCCATCATGCGGATTTTCATGCCTTTTTTTACTTGACCTTCTTTCACACGGCAGAAGATAATAACACCTTTATATGGATCATATAAAGAGTCAAAAACAAGTGCTTGAAGTGGCGCATTAGCATCACCTTTTGGTGGCGGCACAACTTTTACAATTTGTTCTAATACATCTTCAACATTAAGACCTGTTTTAGCTGAAATGAGTGGTGCTTCTGACGCATCAAGTCCGATGATATCTTCAATTTCTGCTTTTACACGGTCTGGATCTGCACTTGGAAGGTCTACTTTATTAATAACTGGCATAATTTCAAGATCATGCTCTAACGCTAAATATACATTAGCAAGCGTTTGTGCTTCAATACCTTGCGCAGCATCTACTACTAGAATTGCACCTTCACATGCAGCGAGGCTTCGTGATACTTCATAGTTGAAGTCGACATGTCCTGGTGTATCAATTAAGTTAAAAATATACTCTTCGCCATCTTTTGCTTTATAAACAAGACGTACAGCTTGTGATTTAATAGTAATCCCACGTTCACGCTCTAAATCCATGTTATCTAAAACTTGTGCTTGCATTTCTCTCTCTGTTAAAGTACCTGTCATCTGAATGATACGATCGGCAAGTGTACTTTTACCATGATCGATATGGGCGATAATACAAAAATTTCTTATTTTTTCTTGCTTTGAAAGAGACATTTTGCCCCTCCTTATTCCTTTTGTCTATTCTTTTCGTTTCATTATAGCATAGCCTTAGTTTTTCTATCAATGTTTTTACATTAATCTTTTTGTAACACCTTTGCTAAAATATCGGCTAAAGGCTCCACCGCATTCATTGCTTCTTCTCCAGTATTGGTTTGAGCGCCTATTTCTATAAGTAATGAATTAGGACACATGTGCGTGCTATAGCGATACTCCTTACAGTATATCTTTCGAAGTAAACCAGGGTAATATTCATGTCCTATCGCTACTGCTTGCATAGAAAAAGCTAGGTTATCTGCTAGATAAGGATTTTTGAGGCCTTCTTTATGTACCACTTCACCTGCTAAATTCCTATTCAAGCACAAACCATTTACAAACATAACTTGTGCCGTCTGCTTACCATTTATATCTGTTACCAAACGTACATTATCACTAATGCCGTCTCGGTGTAAATCCATTACAACTTGAATTGAAGGATTTGCTTCTAATATTTCCCTTATACGGGGTTCCATACGTTCATATTCACTACCATCAACACCACCACTTGTATTATCAGTCGCATAAAATTCTTCGGTAACATGCATGACCTCTATACCATATTTGTTCTCTAATACTTGTTTTAAACCCTCTCCTATATCTACTACACTCTGCCCACCCATATACTTTTCTCTAGCATGTGTATGAAAAATAAGTACCTTAGGACCTTCTATATGTTCATCTATTGTAATCTTCTTTTTCATTAGTTCATAAAAATTCCATTCTTTTAAAATATCAATATCAAGACCTAAGCTCCCATCACCTGTCATGAAATTTTTAAGGACGTAGTAATAATCTTTATATTTCTCAAGCGGTACTTCTACCTCTTTGGCTGTTGGTAACTCCTCACTAAAATCTACTTTAGGCCCCTGCTTTTCTTCCGGAAGACCACTTGTATCAAAAGTTACTTCATTTTGCTCAAAGTAATCTGAAAATAAATGACTAAACTTCAAATAAGGTATGGCGTTTACAATGATTGAAAGTGGCTCTTCCCACCTAATTTGTGTGAACTGGTAACCATAGTTTTTCCAAAAACTACTTTCATCCTCGTCAGTAAGTGCTTGCCCTACAGCTGGGCTGCTCATCCTTATAAAATAATTTCCTGGATGTATCCCTTGTTTTTCCATTTCACACAAATTGCTAATCAAGGAACCTATCAGTATCATGTACAGTACCCAATATTTGATAGGTTCCTTTTTTATCTTTTCTAACGCATGCATCATTACCTACGCCTCCCCCTTTGTATACTCTTTATTATTCTATAAACTTGTCTTTACATTTATGACTAAAATGCTATTAAAACTCTCTTAAATTAAAAAGTTAAAATAACTTAAATTTATAGATATAACATTTGTATTATAAAATAGGCCTATGATTAATACGTATATTTATTAATATCTTGTAGTGACATACCTGGATGTACTCCTATATTAATACCATTTGCAATAATACTTGCTAAATACTCTATGATTTCATCAATTTCTTTTGGTGTCACAAATAAATCTCTAATTTCAGGGTACAATGTCTCACGAATAAGCTCATATTGTTCCTTCTCACTTAAATCTTTTAACATATCATAAAGTGGGGAATGTTCAGCTTGTTTGAGCATAGCTTTAATCAGTTCTCCTAAAGCATCGGATAATAATGTTGCTGTATCCACCACTGTAGGAACACCAATCGCAATAACTTTACACCCTAGTGTTTCTTCATTTAATTGTTTGCGACAATTTCCTACACCTGCTCCTGGAGAAATACCTGTATCTGTTACTTGAATTGTTGCATTAATACGTGCAGCATTCCTAGCAGCTAAAGCATCTATAGCAATAATACAGTCTGGTTTAACATTTTCAGCTACACCGCGTATAATCTCTGCGGTTTCAATACCTGTAAGTCCCATAACACCGGGTGCAAGACTACTTAAGTGACATAGAGAATCCTCTAAAGCTTCTGGGGCCCTTATAGCAATATGACGTGTTACAAAAACCTTATTAGCTACTTTAGGTCCTAATGTATCTGGCGTGGCGAAACGATTTCCTAATCCAATAACAAGTACACTTAAGTCTGGTCCCTTTTTATCTGGCAATAAACTTCTAATTGCTTCAGAAAGCACTTCTATAACTTTTTCATGCATAGGCGGATCATTCTCTTTAATAGCTTTAGATTCAATAGTAATGTAATCCCCTTTGGGCTTACCCATACTTTCTTCCCCTGTTTCATCTAGCACCCTTACTCGGGTGATTGTAATCTGTCCTTCTTCTAAGGATTTCGTGTCTACTTGCACACCTGGAATCTGATAATCTTCATCTTTATCAAGTCTTAAAGCGTCACTAATCTCAATTGCTAAGTCCGTACGAGGATGAAAACCGTCGTCTTTTATAACCTTATCCATAAATTCACTCCTTTTTATTCGAAAAAATGCTTTACGAAAACATTTAAATACTTTATAATCATTTTTAGTTTCATGAACGGGTTCTTAAGTAGTTTGACCATTATTTTTTTACGTATACATTGACTTATAGGGACATATGTAATATAATGGGTACTGTTGAAACCGTTCATAATTCCCCAAACCGTGTCCAAGAATATGAATGGAGGTGCCACCAAATGGCAAATATTAAATCAGCAAAAAAACGTATCTTAGTAATCGCAACAAAAACAGCACGTAACCGTGCAATCAACTCAGCAGTTAAAACTCAAATCAAAAAAGTTAGAGCAGCAGTAGAAGCTAAAGATTTAGCAGCAGCAAACGCAGCTTTAACAGTAGCTGTTAAAGCTATTGATAAAGCTACAGCAAAAGGTGTTTTCCACAAGAAAACAGCTGCTCGTAAAAAATCTACTTTAGCTCGTTTAGTTAAAACTGTAGCATAGTTTGCGACATTAAGTATACAAAAGACCGTAGGAGCGCCTACGGTCTTTTTATTTTCCAAAAAACACTGCTTAAATCCCTTATTGGGTATTTAAGCAGTGCATAATTAAAATCTCTACACGCTGTGATGCTTCCATTTTACCTGTTTTAATATCCTTATCAACTTGTAAACACTCCCCCACAATAGATTCTAACTGTTTAAAAGAATAACCATGTGCCTGATTAATCATTTCTTGTACTGCAAAAAATGGTATTTTAAGGGCACTACCTATCTCTTTGGGCTGCTTTCTTTGTGCTAATAAATACTTCACTTGCATGAGCATACGATATTGTCTTGCAATTAGCACCAGTATACCAATAGGAGACTCTTTACTTTGAATCAGTCTACTGTAAATTGCAAGTGCAGTTTCTCCTTGATGCTGAGCAATCTTTTTTACCATTTCAAAGACACGTTGCTCTAGTGAAAACACACATACTGCATCAATATCTTCTTTAATTACTTTATTGTTTACTATATAACCCAATAATTTTTCCCATTCCGTTAAAATATAAGGAATATTTTCTGGCATATTACGGATGAAATAACGCATTGTACTTTGCTCAATCATAACGCCCTTTTCTTTAGCATTTGCTGAAAGTATATTATATACTGCCTCTTCTCCTGGATAATCAAATTCCTTAATATGATGCTTTGACTTCATAGTTTTATAAAGTTTACCACGTTTGTCTACTTCTTTTTCATCAATTAAAAGCACTATATAATCTGGGATTTTTTGAATAAAGGCTTCAAACTTCTCAGTTTCATCTTTTTTACCCGCTTTAAAGAGACCTGTTTCCTTTAAATAGATTAGCTTTTTATCTACAAAAAATGGTAATGTTTCTGCAAAATCTATAATATTACTTACAATTACTTCTTTATCTTTAGCTTCTAAGTAATTCATCATATCATTTGGATCATTTAATATTTCTTTTTTTACCTGATTAATCCAGTTATCTTTTGACCAGTTATCTTGACCAACTAGTAAATAACACCCCTCTATTTTTTCCATGCTACTCTTCCTCTCCATCTGCTTCTCTTTGTGTATATAAAGTCATTTTTTCACCATCCGTACGTGCCCAAATAGCACCTTGTAAATCTGTACGTTTATAGGGTACTTGACATGTATTTAATGCGTCTAATACGTCTTTATGGGGATGCCCATATAAATTATTAATCCCGCAACTTATCATAGCATATTGTGGCCGTAGTTTCAAAAGAAGCTTTTCTTCTGTACCCGTTCTCGAGCCATGATGGCTTACCTTTAATAAACTAATAGGGGCAATCCCCTCATAAATACTACTTTCGGATTCTTTCTCCTTGTCACCCGTAAAAAGCGCCTTAAAGTTCTTATAGGTTGTTAAACAAACTAGTGAATTGTTATTGGCATCGCTTTGTTTTACTTTCGGTGCTAGAATTCTAAAGTCTACTGTGTCCACCTGAAAACAATCTGCTGCGCCTAACGTAATCACTTGAATATTTTCTCGTGCACATTCTGTAATTAACGTATCTAAAAGCTCTGATTCATCTGTTTTTGAAATAATAACATGATTAATTTTTAGGTCACCTTGTACCAATTCAATAATGCCACTTATATGATCGCTATCAGAATGGGATACCATAAGTGCTTCCACTTCTTTCTTCCCATTGTATTTAATATAGCGCTCTACCACCGCCCCTTTACCCGGTGGACCACCATCTATAACAATTAGCTTTTGGTGTGGCGTCTTAATCACACTGCCATCTCCTTGACCTACATATAAATAGGTTATTTGCAGAAGTTGGGGTAAGAAAAGTGAGTTTCCCAACCACATGCCTACGCCTAACATACTTATAGTATAAACCTTTTTTGGCAACCTAATCCCATATAGCCACAAGCCAATAAGTATTAACACGACATAATACATTATAAGTGCTATAAAAGATGGTCTACCTGTGCAAAGTGTCCCTAGTGGCAATTTAACTGCTACATTGCAAAGCATATGGACTGCTTGTAATAACACAATAATTCCCTTTGCAAGAACCCCAAAAACGGGTATGCCTATAAGGTGTATGCCTAATATACACCATCCTAATACAATAATGAGCGAAAATAATGGTAAAATTATCAAATTAAGCACACTACTTAAAAAAGGAATTTCATAATAATAAAAAGCTATAATTGGACTTGTCAGCAAACTAATGGTAATCCATGGTATTACAACCTTTAGAAACTTCTTTTTAAGCCCAATCCATTCTTTTTCCCATCTTTTAAGATAAATCTGACTGATTCCAATCGCTATCACTGCTCCAAATGAAAGCTGAAATCCCATGCTAAAAATGCTGTATGGCCGCCACAGTAAAATTAAAAAAGCACTCAGCCCTATGCTTATCCAAAAATCCTCCTCTTCCCATAAAATTCTTGAAAGCATCACAAGCGTTGCCATTACACTTGCACGTACTGTAGACGTTGCCATCCCGGTCAATAGTGTATATAGCCATATGCCACTTATTACGAAAACATAACGCTTTGTATAAGGAATTCCTACATATGCACTAAAACCTAATAAAAATCCAACTATTAATGCTACATGAAATCCCGAAACACATAATATATGGCCAATACCAACTGCACTGTACAAACTTTGTGTTTCATCAACTAATGCTGCATCATCTCCTAATAGCGCTGCCTGCATAATCCCTTCATCTTGCCCCTTGAAAATGTCTTCTAGGCAGCCCACTAAATATATTCTAAGCTGTATCAGAACATTTGGCTTCCCCCCTAAACTTTCACATGATTTTGCTTTAATAACACCTACTACATTTTTTCCCTTTAGATACTGCCCATAATCAAAATCACTAGGATTCATGGGGACTGGGAATGCTTTTACACCTCCTATAACTTGTAACCGCTCTCCCTCAAAAATATTTTGACTTAAAGAAACCTGAACTTGTACTTTTCCCTGTAATGCCATATGTTGTAAAACAATATCCCTTAATATGAGATTTTGACCATATTCAGTTTTTTGTATTTCTTCTACCTTACCCTCTAAGGTAATTTTCTCATCTACCTTCAGCTTCCCTAAGTTTCGGGTTGTAGGGTGCAGTACTAACATAGCCATTCCTAGTAAAAAACCTATTACAAATAACATAAGTCGCTTCTTACCGAAATAATAATAACATCCTACTAATAAAATACTTATTACTGCACAAAAAAGAGGGCCACTTTGTATGTCATTAACATACAAAGTACCCCCTATTAAACCTAAAGTCCAAGAAAATACAAAGAAATTTAACGGCCTTTTATCTTGTTTCACTTGCATCAACCTTTTCAATAATCTTGTTATTTCTCACAAAGGTTTCTCTTAAGTCAATGTCTTTAGTAAATTCTATATCTTTTTTACCATCTACTAAAAAGGCTACTTTATTTATCTTAGATGACTCCGTCAGTGTATTGACAATGGAATAAATCATCATATATTTACTTTCTGGTGTTGTAAAGAACTTTGATTTTAAATCAAATGATAAGTCTACTTGACACATACCATCTTTTACAGTTACATCCTTGACGATTGTTTCTGCAGGTAAAGTTGGCAGAAGCCCCTGTGTTTGAGGTCCTTTTATCAGTTCCTCAATCATTGTTTTTTCTTGTAATACATTACTATTTAATTCAATGCGTCTTTGTTCAGGAACAAGCATTCTGCCTGTCTCACTGGCAAAATATAAAGTTACAATTGGCTTAGATGTCGCTTGATTTGGGTCAATCACGCCAGTTAAGATATCACTTGTTTTAACAAGTCCAATTTCTTTTCCATTGGACCCAGTCATTGGTTGCCCCTCTATAGAAAAGGCCACGCCATCAATAAAGTCTAATTCACATAATGAAGCCACTAACATGGCTCGTACTGCTATACGCTGTACAGGGCTTAATTCATTATAGCGACTTTCAAAATCAATGGTAATTTTATTACCATCATGATTTGCACTTCGAATAGGCATCTCTACGACAGTTGGCAACGTTGTAATTTTAGGTCCTGACGCTAATGATTCTAATATAAATTTAATCTGCTCATCTTCTGTTTTTTGATCTAAAAAACTTACATCTAAATTTTCTAAGAATAATTTTTCCTTAGCTGTATCAAAGAAATAAATAGGTGGTGTTTCAGGCACCTTTGAGGCAACTTTGTCACTCGTACAGCCAATTGTGCTCAAAACAAGAAGAAGGCTTAAAAGGAGAATTAAATATTTTTTAATGCTTTTCATCTATCGTCCTCCTTCCCATACATGGCGTAGTGGAATTTGTACTGTAAAGATAGAACCTACGCCTTCTTCACTTTCCACCTGAATAGCACCATTATGCATGACAACAGTTTTGTACGTAATAGCAAGTCCAAGTCCAGTACCACCTGTCTCACGATTTCGTGTCTTATCTGTACGATAAAAACGTTCAAAGATCTTAGATTGCTCTTCTTTTGCTATACCAATTCCAGTATCCTGTACTGTAATAAAAGCATCCTGTAAGTCACTTTGTAAAATAACCTTAACCTCTCCGCCATTAGCCGTATACTTAATGGCATTTTCAATAAGGTTAGAAAGAGCTAACGTAAATTTCACTTCATCAATTTCAGCTATAATATCTTTGTGACTTTCATAAATCAACTTAATTTCTTTACGTTTTGCTAATGGAATAAGACGTTTTAAAATATTTTGTGTCATTTCATTCACGTCAATATTGGTAATATTAAGCGGAATTTCACGTTGATCTAGACGTACTAAGGTAAGTAAATCCGTAATAATATTATTTAAGCGGTCCACTTCTGAGTTAATATCTTCAAAGAATTCCTGGTACATTTCTACAGGTGCATTTTCTTGAAAAATAAGGGATTCTGTTAGAACTTTAATAGAAGATAGCGGTGTTTTAAGCTCATGAGAAACGTTAGATACAAACTCTTGTCTTGATTGTTCCACACGTTGTAATTGCTCTACCATATGATTAAAAGCATGACCTAGCTCTGCAATTTCATCTTTGCCTACGACCTCTACCTTTTGCTCCATTTGTCCCATAGTCATCTTTTGTACGACCTTCATTAAACTCTTAAGCGGCTTTGTAATAAAAGATGCCGTCACAAAGCTTAATACACCTACAAGCAGTCCTACAATAAGTGCTATAATATACACTTGATTTCTCATTTCTTTTACCGGATCATATACACTTTCAATATTTGCCGATAAAATAACAGCACCGCGAATCACTTCTTTGTTATCCTTATCGACAACAGATACAGCAGCCGTTAAAATAGGATTTTCGCTATCCTTTTGAACCCCCTCATTTGCTGTTGTATTTAGTGCAGAAAAAACAAGTGGGGTCATCACTGTCTTATTCAAAGCAGCATAGCTTGAGTCTGCTACAACTATACCATTACTATCAACCACTAAGATACGACAATTCATATCACTTTCGCTACTACGATTTTGAATTAGTGCAGCAAAACTGTTATACTTCTCATCTGCAGTCAGATAATTACCTTCTTTAATCTCTACAGCAATACGATTTGCCTTGCTTAAAAGATCTTTTTCCTTTTGGCTCACAAAGTATGTTTCCATACGATCTAATACCACCGTTGAAAAAATTACAAGCGGCATATAACTTACAATAAAAAATAATATTAAAAGTTTCCATCTTAAACTTTGGAACCACTTCATCTTAATCTTTAAAATAGTAACCTACCCCCCATTTTGTGTAAATGTATTCAGGTTGGCCTGGATTTGGTTCAATTTTTTCACGAAGCCTTCTCACATGTACATCTACTGTACGTACATCTCCAGGATATTCTCTTCCCCAAATCGTATCTAAAAGTTGATCACGACTATATACTTTGCCTGGATGAGTTGCAAAAAGCTCTAGCATATCAAATTCTTTAGCCGTTAAATTGATTTCCTGATTTTTAATAAATAAACGACGGCTATTTACTTCAAGTCTAAGATCCCCTACTTCAATTGTCTTTTTATTTGTTTCTTTTTCACTATGGTTAGAACGTCTTAAAATTGCTTTGATACGTGCTTTAAGTTCTAGAATATTAAATGGTTTTGTCACATAGTCATCAGCCCCATACTCAAGTCCCATAATCTTATCCATATCCTCACCTTTTGCTGTGAGCATAATGATTGGAATATTTGAAAATTCACGTACAAGTTGACAAACTTGCAGACCATCATATTTTGGAAGCATCACATCTAAAATCATTACATCGTATTTATTACTTCTCACATAATTCAACGCTTCCTCGCCATCGTAGGCCGCATCCACTTCCCATCCTTCTTGTTCAAGGCTAAACTTAATACCCTTTACAATTAATCTTTCATCATCAACAACTAAAATTTTGCTGTTCATCCCTTCTCCTCCTATTGCACTATAATAAGCTCTTGTATGTTTTCAAAGGTTTTATTGCCTATGCCATCTACCTTTGTTAACTCGCTAATTTCTTTAAAGCCTCCATTTGCTTCCCTATAAGCTTTAATGGCTGCTGCCTTCTTTTCGCCAATTCCTGGCAAACTCATAAGTTCTTGCTCTGATGCTAAATTAATATTAATGCACTGTACATTATCTTGTAATATTGCTGGTGCTATATTAGCAGTTTCAGTCATGATACTTTCTTTATTGTCGTACGAATCCAAACTTTTGTCAATTTCTTCACCTTTTTTGGGTACAACAATTTTTCCATTGGCTTGTATAGGACTTGCTAAATTTAAATACTCTGTATTCGCTTCTTCTGTGAAGCCACCACTAATCTGAATAACCTCATTTATAAGAGCATTATCTGCCATGTAATATACTCCTGGATTCTGGACTGCACCACATATATAAATAGGTACAATCTGAGGTGCCTTAAATGTGCTTTCTATTTGTATATTTTCACTTTCCTGAGCTTGCTCTAAACTTATAATCTCCTTGGCTCCCTCAGAGGATAGTTCTTCAGCTTGTACTACTGCTTCTTGTGGCAGCTCTGTTTCTAATAAAAACTCTTGTGATGTACTTTTTTCATAAGCAATGCCCCCTATACCAATTAAGCAAACCAATAGGACTAATATAATAAACTTATATTGCTTCAATAATTTTAGCATATAATCACCTCTATTACAAAGTGTTAACGGATTTTTAATGAAATAGACACTTTATCTACCTAAATTTGAAAAAATCTGATATACTTAATCTAATGAAAGGAGTTCTTTATATGAAATTAAAATCGATGATTAGCTTACTACTTATGATTTGTGTTTTCAACTTTAGCTTCACTACCTTGCAGGCTGAAGAAGTTACACAACCTACAGACCAATTACCAACTATTACAGCGGAATCCGCTATTTTAATAGATGCCAATTCAAAAACTGTTTTATATGAAAAAAATGGGTATAGCAAACAATATCCAGCAAGTATTACTAAATTAATGACAGCTTTATTAGCTATAGAAAACCTTACGCCAACGGATACAATTACCTTTTCGCATGAAGCAATCTTTGGCATTGAGCGTGGCAGTAGCCACATTGGTCTTGATGTTGGGGAGCAGATTACTGTAGACCAAGCACTTCATGGCCTTCTTTTAATGTCTGCTAACGAAGTCGCTAATGGTTTAGCTGAAGCTGTAAGCGGCTCTATTGAAAACTTTGCCAACCGTATGACTGTGCGTGCCAAAGAATTAGGTGCGCAAAATACAAACTTTGTAAATCCTCATGGCCTTCATGATTCTAATCATTATACAACAGCCTATGACATGGCTCTCATCGCCAGTTATTTAGCTTATAATGATTACTTTCTAGATATTATGAAAGATACCACCTATCAGATTCCTGGTACGAATAAAACCGACGAAATTCGTTATTTGTATCAACAGCATAGTATGCTCAATCCAACAAAGAACCCTAAATACTACCGTAAAGATGTAATTGGGGGTAAAACCGGCTTTACAGACGAAGCACGACACACACTTGTGACTATCGCACGACGTGATGATACCACTTTAGTTGCAGTCATCTTAAAAGGCGAAAAGGCTACCTATTATGATGATACTGCTACCTTATTAGATTATGGTTTTGATTCTTATAGTCCATTAGCACTTCACTCAGCTACAGATACCCTAACAACATTACCACTCTATAGTGTAAAAAGTGGTAAAAACTATCAAGCTGGTAATTGTAGCATTGGGCTCACAGAAGATACATCTGTTTTAGTGCACAATTCAATCACAGCTAAAGATATTACAACTAGCTTAAGTCTTCCAAACTATGTACCTCTTGGCAGTCAAGTAGGTGATGAAATTGGTGAGATTACATACCTCTATGGTAGTGAAAAATTACGTACAGATAAACTTATTATTAAAGATATCTCCTATTCTCCTTCACCTTTTGCTACGACGACTCCATGGGAAGGCACAAAACTTTCAGTCTTCTGGTATATAATTCTAGGAACATCTGCCTTTATTTGTTTCCTACTCCTTATTTTTAAAATTAGGCAAAAAACACTTCAACGTAAAAAACGAAATAAATATTATAAAAATTTTAAAAAATAGGTGCTACCCATAGGGTAGCACCTATCAGATTGTTGACAAAAAGGTTCTAGAATGCATTGCATTCCAGAACCTTTT